>JANMSZ010000134.1:0-2584 GCA_031389925.1 Hyphomicrobiales bacterium
AGACGCAATAATGAGTGGAAACGCCGCCGCAGTGATGACAAAGCCCGCCTTTCGCAAGATCGAATGGCTGGAGCGCGACATCGCGGTCGAGCGGCGGCCCGACGGCGTCATCATTCTGAAGTCGCGGATTCCGCTGCAGCCTTACGAGAAACATATCCCGGCCTCACTGGCGAAATGGGCGCAGGTCGCACCAAGCCGCATTTGGCTGGCGCAGCGCGCCGGCGCCGACCGGCAATGGCGAAAGGTCACTTACGGCGAAGCCAAGCAAACCGTCGACGGGTTGACGCAGGGCTTGCTCGATCTGAAACTTGCGCCGGATAGTCCGGTCGCAATCCTCTCCGGCAATTCGATCGAGCACGCGTTGATGACGCAAGCTGCGATGCAGGCGCGGTTTCCGGCAGCCCCGGTATCCCCAGCCTATTCGCTGATGAGCCAGGATCATCTGAAGCTGAAATATCTGTTCGACCTGATCAAGCCCAAGGTGGTGATGGTGCAGGACGGCCCGGCCTTCGAGAAAGCGCTGAAGGCCCTCAATCTCGACGGCGTCACCGTCATCCATGTCGCGCTTCCGTGCGCGGGCATCGAGAGCATCGCCTTCGCCGATCTGGCGGCGACGCCGGTGACCAAAGACGTCGAGCAGTCGATTGCCGCGATCACACCGGAGACGGTTGGAAAGCTGTTGTTCACCTCGGGCTCCACCGGCATGCCCAAGGCCGTCATCAACACGCAGGAGATGATGTGCGCCAATGCCGCGATGATGATGCAGGTGCGGCCGCGCGATCCGAACGGGCCTATCGCGACCATGCTCGACTGGATGCCGTGGAACCATACCATGGGCGGCAACGCCGCATTTCACCCGATCCTGGTCGACGGCGGCACGCTCTACATCGATGACGGCCGGCCGATACCCGGGCAGTTCGACGAGACGCTGCGAAACCTGCACGATGTTTCCCCGACCTATTACGCCAACGTGCCGGCGGGCTATGCGGCGCTTGCGGCGGCGATGGAGAAGGACGACACGCTTTGCCGCAACTTCTTCAGAAATCTCACCGTCATGGCCTATGGCGGCGCGCGACTTCCGGACGATCTCTACGACCGCATGCAGGCGCTGGCGGTGAAGACCACCGGCGAGCGCATCGTGTTCTATACCGGCTGGGGCTCGACCGAGACGGCTCCGACTTCCACAGGCACCTATTGGGATACCGAACGTGTCGGGTTGATAGGCTTGCCGTTCCCCGGGGTCGAACTGAAGATGGTGCCATCAGGCGACAAATATGAACTGCGGCTCCGCGGCGTCAACGTCACGCCCGGTTATTTCGCCCAGCCCGATCTCACCCGCAAGATGTTTGATGAGGACGGGTTTTACTGCATCGGCGACGCCGGCGTGTTCGTCGACCCTGAAGACCCCCTGCAGGGGCTCGTTTTTGCCGGTCGTGTGGTTGAGGATTTCAAGCTCACGACGGGAACGTTCGTGCATGTAGGCTCGCTGCGCACGGATGCGATTGCGGCAGCGACGCCCGTGGTGCATGACGCGCTGGTCGCCGGGCAGGACCTTCCGTTCGTCGGCCTGCTGGCCTGGCCGAACCTGCATGCATGCCGGCAGGTCGTCGGCAATCCCGACGCGACGTTTGAAGATGTCGTGGGACATCCCGACGTGATCGCGTGCCTGAAGCGCGGGTTGGAGGCGCACAACGCGTCCTGCACGGGAAGCAGCATGCGGATCGCACGCGCCATGCTGATGGTCGAACCGCCCTCGATCGACGGCAACGAACTCACTGACAAGGGTTACATCAACCAGCGCGCCGGCCTCGAGCGCCGCGCCGATCTGGTGAAGAAGCTTTACGCCGATCGTCCCGGCGAAGACGTGATCATCCTGAACTGAACGCATCATCAAGGCGAGTAACACACCATGAACTTCGATTTCTCCGACGAACAAAAGCAGATGCGCGACGAAGCGCGAAAATTCCTCGCCGAAAAGTGCCCGCCCAAGGCCGTGCGCGCCGTGCTCGACGGCAACGCCACCTACGACAAGGATTTGTGGAAGGGCCTTGCCGAGATGGGTTTTCTCGGCGTCGCGATCCCCGAAGAATTCGGCGGCGCCGGCGCCGGCCATCTCGAACTCTGCGTGATATCAGAGGAAATGGGCCGCGCGCTGGCGCCGGTGCCGTTTTCGTCGACCGTGTATCTGGCGGCCGAAGCCATCCTGCTCGCCGGCAGTGCCGCGCAAAAGAAAAAGTGGCTTCCCGCCATTGCCTCCGGTGAAGCGATCGGCACGCTGGCGCTGTTCGAAGGCAAGGGCAACCCGTCGCCTGAAGCGATCAAGCTCGCGGCTTCCGGCGGCACGCTGAACGGCGTCAAGAAGCCGGTGCCCGACGGCGCCATCGCCGATTTTGCCGTGGTCGCCGCCCGCACCGGTTCGACCGGCCGCGATAGTGACATCTCGCTGTTCCTGGTCGACCTCAAGGCCGGCGGCGTCGAAGCCAAGGCGTTGACCAACCTCGATCCGTCGCGGGGACAAGCCGAACTCACTTTCAGGAATTGCAAGGCCGAACCGCTCGGCGCTGCCGGCGAAGGCTGGAGCGTT
>JANMSZ010000190.1:0-9619 GCA_031389925.1 Hyphomicrobiales bacterium
GCAAAGGCTGGTAGGCGATGACGGACTCGAACCGCCGACATCCTCCGTGTAAAGGAGGCGCTCTACCAACTGAGCTAATCGCCCGATTTCACCCGTTTATCGCTTAAACGCCCGCCGAAGCAAGCAAACCTTGGCCTGACATGAAAACGGCGCCCTGAGGCGCCGTTTCTGTTTCGTGTCCAACCAGCCCGCTCATTTGCGCATGATCTTGTCCGAAAACCGGTACCCACTTTTCGGGATCATGCGTTAGTGCGCGGTCAAGCCGCCCTCGTCCTCGATGACGGGTTCGGCGGTGGTAGCGGCGGCTGCCGCCATCTTCGCGCTTTCCTCGTCCCAGACGATCGGCTCCGGCTTTCGCACCAGGGCCTTTGCAATCACTTCGTCCATGCGGCTCACCGGGATGATTTCCAGGTGCTTTTTGATGTTCTCGGAGATGTCCACCAAGTCCTTGGCGTTCTCCTCCGGGATCAGCACGGTCTTCATCCCGCCGCGCGCCGCGGCCAGGAGTTTCTCTTTCAGCCCGCCGATCGGCAGCACGCGGCCGCGCAGCGTGATCTCGCCGGTCATGGCCACGTCACGCCGCACCGGGATGCCGGTCATGATCGAGACGATGGCCGTGACCATGGCGACGCCCGCTGACGGTCCATCCTTGGGCGTAGCACCCTCCGGCACGTGCACGTGGATGTCGCGCTTGTCGAACAGCGGCGGCTCGATGCCGAAGGCAACCGCGCGCGAGCGGACATAAGACGCCGCCGCCGAGATCGACTCCTTCATCACGTCACGCAAGTTGCCGGTGACGGTCATCTTGCCCTTGCCAGGCATCATGACGCCTTCGATGGTCAGCAACTCGCCGCCCACGTCGGTCCACGCCAGGCCGGTCACCATGCCGATCAGGTCCTCGGCTTCGATCTCGCCGTAGCGGTACTTCGCCACGCCGAGGTAGTCGCCGAGATTGGCGGCGGTGACGGCAACGGTCTTCTTCTTCGAGGTCATCAGCTCCTTGACCGCCTTGCGGATCAAAGTCGAGAGCTCGCGTTCGAGATTGCGAACCCCCGCCTCCCGCGTATAGCGGCGGATCATCAGCAGCAGCGCCTCGTCGTCGATCGACCATTCCTTCATCTCGAGGCCGTGCTTGGCCACCGCATGCGGGATCAAGTGTTTGCGCGCGATCTCGACCTTCTCGTCCTCGGTGTAGCCGGCGATCCGGATGATCTCCATACGATCCATCAACGGTGCCGGGATATTCAGCGTGTTGGCGGTCGTGATGAACATGACGTTGGACAGGTCGTAGTCGACCTCGAGATAGTGGTCGGCGAACGTCGAGTTCTGTTCCGGATCGAGCACCTCAAGCAAGGCCGAGGACGGATCGCCGCGGAAATCGGCGCCCATCTTGTCGACTTCGTCCAAGAGGAACAGCGGGTTCGAGGTCTTGGCCTTCCTCATCGACTGGATGATCTTGCCGGGCATCGAACCGATGTAGGTGCGGCGGTGACCGCGGATTTCGGCTTCGTCACGCACGCCGCCGAGCGACACGCGCACGAACTCACGGCCGGTCGCGTTGGCGATCGACATGCCGAGCGAGGTCGTGCCGACGCCCGGAGGCCCGACCAGACACAGGATAGGCCCGGTCAGCTTGTTGGCGCGCTGCTGCACGGCGAGATACTCGACGATGCGTTCCTTGACCTTCTCCAGGCCATAGTGGTCGGCATCGAGAATGGTCTCGGCGGCGGTCAGATCCTTCTTGACCTTGCTCTTCTTGTTCCACGGAATGGCCAACAGCCAGTCGAGATAGTTGCGCACGACGGTCGCTTCGGCAGACATCGGCGACATCTGACGCAGCTTCTTGAGTTCGTGCGTGGCCTTCTCGCGGGCTTCCTTGGAGAGCTTGGTCTTCTTGATCTTCTCTTCCAGTTCCTGAAGCTCGTCGCGGCCTTCTTCGTCGCCGAGCTCCTTCTGGATCGCCTTCATCTGTTCGTTGAGGTAGTACTCGCGCTGGGTCTTCTCCATCTGCCGCTTGACGCGGGTCCGGATGCGCTTTTCCACCTGCAGCACGGAGATCTCGCTCTCCATCAAGCCAAGCACCCGCTCCAGGCGCTGGGTGACGAGGGGCGTCTCCAGGATTTCCTGCTTGTCGGGAATCTTGACGGCAAGATGCGAAGCCACCGTGTCGGCGAGCTTGGCGTAATCGTCGATCTGCTGAATGACGCCGACGACTTCGGGCGACACTTTCTTGTTCAGCTTCACGTAATTTTCGAATTCGGTGACGACCGAACGCGCCATGGCCTCGGCCTCGACGCTGTCGCCCATATCGTCGACCAGCGCGGTGGCATCGGCTTCATAGTAGTCCTGGCGATCGGTGTACTTGAGCACTTTCGCGCGCGTGGCGCCTTCGACCAGCACCTTCACGGTACCGTCGGGCAGCTTCAGCAATTGCAGGACGCTGGCGAGCGTGCCGACCTCGAAGATCGAGTCGGTCGACGGATCGTCGTCTGACGCATTTTTCTGCGTCGCCAATAGAATGAAGGTGTCGGAGCGCATGACTTCTTCGAGCGCCTTGATCGACTTTTCACGGCCGACGAAGAGCGGAACGATCATGTGCGGAAACACCACGATGTCGCGCAGCGGCAGAACCGGATAGGCCCGGGTTTCGCCAGGTTGCAGCTGGGGTCGTGGCTTAGTGGTCATGGCGCGGTCCTTTTTTGTTGTGCCCCTATTCCAAAGACCCGCGGTTGCGGCATCGACGGAACAGTGCCGAGAGGATGGGCAAGGCGGCGTGAGCGTTTGGCTCGCTCACGGCTGCCGGAAGGGTCAAACCCCTCACCCAGACGAGAAACCACGAACTTTCGTACGCCAGTTCGCTTCCGACACTATACGTAGGATGACGCTAGAGGCTCTGCAAGTAACGCCGGATTTTCACGTTAAAATCCGGTGTTGCGGCCAAATCATACCGGTAATCACGCGATTCGGCGGGCTTTTCCCCGTGGCCGGGAGCCCGCCCACAGGTACTTGCGCGTCAGGCGCTGGCGCTGCTCGACTCGGCGGTGCGGTCGCTGCGGTCGGCGTAGATGTAGAGCGGCCGGGCGGTTCCCTCGACCACTTCCTTGGAGATCACGACTTCCTCGACACCTTCCAGGCTCGGAAGGTCGAACATGGTGTCGAGCAGGATCGTCTCCATGATGGAGCGCAACCCGCGCGCGCCGGTCTTGCGTTCGATCGCCTTGCGGGCGATGGCGCCAAGAGCTTCTTCGGCCAGCGTGAGATCGATCGACTCCATCTCGAACAGCCGCTGGTACTGCTTGACCAGCGCGTTCTTCGGCTCGACCAGAATCTTCTTGAGCGAGGCCTCGTCGAGATCCTCGAGCGTGGCGACCACCGGCAGACGGCCGACGAATTCCGGGATCAGGCCGTACTTGAGCAGATCCTCGGGCTCGACCTCGCGGAAGATTTCACCCTGCTTGCGATCTTCGGGCGCCGCGACCTTGGCCGAGAAGCCGATCGAGGTCGACCGCCCCCGCGCGGAAATGATCTTCTCGAGGCCGGAGAACGCACCACCGCAGACAAACAGAATGTTGGTCGTATCCACCTGCAGGAACTCCTGCTGCGGATGCTTGCGGCCACCCTGCGGCGGCACCGACGCGATGGTGCCTTCCATGATCTTGAGCAAGGCCTGCTGCACGCCCTCGCCCGACACGTCGCGGGTGATCGACGGATTGTCCGACTTGCGCGAAATCTTGTCGATTTCGTCGATGTAGACGATGCCGCGTTGCGCGCGCTCGACATTGTAGTCGGCTGACTGCAGCAGCTTGAGGATGATGTTCTCCACGTCCTCGCCGACATAGCCGGCTTCGGTGAGCGTGGTGGCGTCCGCCATCGTGAACGGCACGTCGAGAATGCGCGCCAGCGTCTGCGCCAGCAGCGTCTTGCCCGAACCGGTCGGCCCGATCAGCAGGATGTTCGACTTCGCCAACTCGACGTCGTTGTGCTTGGTCTGATGGTTGAGGCGCTTGTAGTGGTTGTGCACGGCCACCGAGAGCACGCGCTTGGCATGCTGCTGACCGATGACGTAGTCGTCGAGCACCTTGCAGATTTCTTTGGGCGTCGGAATGCCGTCGCGCGACTTCACCAGCGAGGATTTGTTTTCCTCGCGAATGATGTCCATGCAGAGTTCGACGCATTCATCGCAGATGAAAACGGTCGGGCCGGCGATGAGCTTGCGTACTTCGTGCTGGCTCTTGCCGCAGAACGAGCAATACAGGGTGTTCTTCGAATCACTGCCGCCGACTTTGCTCATTCCAATCTCCGTAAACTCTCGTCCGTACTCCGTGATCGGCGAAGCTAATACGTGTCCGCCACTACGCAAGATACGAAGCAAGTTTCGCGCCGGACTTCCGACACGGCGGCCACTCCCGGGCGGCCTGCAAACCCAACTATTCCCCTAGCACCCTAAGCCAAGCATGCTAACGACCTGATAATCAACATTCCATTAACGATAATGCCGCGCTCCCAACTTGGTTTGGCGGCCCCGTTACCGGAACATTCAGGTCGCTCGCTTGGACTCCAAAAACCCTCCGAATACCATCCGGAAGGCAAATTTCAGGCGGAGAAACTCAGGCGGGCTTCGGCAGAAGTTCCTCCGGCCGCGCTGCGATCACTTTGTCCACCAGACCAAAGTCTTTGGCCATATCGGCGGTCAGGAAGTAATCGCGCTCGAGCGCGTCCTCGATTTTCTTCAGCGACTGCCCGGTGTGCTTCACATAGATCTCGTTCAGCCGCTTCTTGAGATTCAGAATCTCCTGCGCATGCAACATGATATCGGTTGCCTGGCCCTGGAACCCGCCCGACGGCTGGTGGACCATGATGCGCGCGTTCGGCAGCGCGAAGCGCATGTCCTTGGCGCCAGCGGCCAGCAGCAGCGACCCCATCGAGGCAGCCTGCCCGACGCAGAGCGTCGATACCGGCGGGCGCACGAACTGCATGGTGTCATAAATCGCCATGCCCGAGGTCACCACCCCGCCCGGCGAGTTGATGTACATCGACAGTTCTTTTTTCGGGTTTTCTGCTTCGAGGAACAAAAGCTGCGCCACGATCAGCGTCGCCACACCGTCCTCGATCGGGCCGGTGATGAAGATAATCCGCTCCTTCAGGAGCCGGGAATAGATGTCATAGGAACGCTCGCCGCGGTTGGTCTGTTCGACCACCATCGGCACCAGGTAGTTCATGTAGGTATCAACGGGATCTCTCATTTCGGCTCCTTGACGCGAATCACAACGGTCACGCGCTAGCTTAGCCGCCCCCGTCGCGTCAGCACGATCTATTTCCTAAGACCGCCCACCGCAAGGAGCGGGTTTGGACAAGCTTACGAGACGCTTTAGGCGATCGTCTGGTCGTCTTCCTTGAACAGCTCTTCGCGCGAAACCTTGTTTTCGGTCACGCCGGCCAGTTCGACGACGAAGTCGACCACCTTTTCCTCGAAAATCGGCGCCCGCAACGAGGCGATGGCCTGCTGATTTTGGCGGAAATAATCGAATACTTTCTGCTCCTGGCCGGGGAATTCGCGCACCTTGTTCATCAAGGCGCGGTTCAATTCCTCTTCGGTCACGGTGATGGCGTTCTTCTCGCCGATCTCGGCCAGCACCAGACCGAGCCGCACACGGCGTTCGGCGATGGCGCGGTATTCGGCCTTGGCCTTTTCCTCGGTCGTGTTCTCGTCGGCGAAGGTCTTCTTCTCCGTTTCGAGCTCCTGCAGCACCGACTTCCAGACCCGGTCGAACTCTTCCTCGACCAGCGACGGTGGCGGCTCGAACTTGTGGCTCTTGTCGAGTTCGTCGAGCAGCACGCGCTTGAGCTTCTGGCGCGACATCGCGGTGTGCTCCTGCGCGATGCGTTCCTTGACCGCGTCGCGCAGCTTGGCGATCGATTCAAGGCCGAGCGATTTGGCAAACTCATCGTCGGCCGTGACCACGCCGGGCGCTTCGATCGTCTTGGCGACGACGACGAATTCGGCGTTCTTGCCAGCCAGCGCTTCGGCGCCGTAGTGCTCCGGGAACGTCACTTTGAGCGTGCGCGTTTCACCGGCTTTCATGCCGATGATCTGGTCCTCGAAACCGGGAATGAAGGTGTTCGATCCGATCAGCACGGTGGCGTCGTCGCCGGTGCCGCCCTCGAACGCCACACCGTCGATGGTGCCGGCGTAGGAAATCGTCACGCGGTCACCCGTCTGGGCAGCCTCGCCCGCGGGCCGCGGGGTGAACGGTTTGTTCTGCTCGGTGATGCGGACGATGGCTTCGTCGATCTCCTGGTCCGCCACGTCGCTGGTGAGCTTGGTCAGCTTGAAGCCTTTGAAATCGGCGAGCTTGATGTCGGGCACGATCTCGACGGCGACCGTGTAATCGAGGTCGCTCTCGCCGCCGATCAGTTTCTCGACCGCGGCCTGCTCGGTGGGCAATGTGACCTTCGGCTCGGAGGCAAGCTTGAAGCCGCGCTCGCTGACGATCTGGCTGTTGGTGTCGCGCACCGTGGCCTCGATCACTTCGGCCATGGCCGAGCGGCCATACATGCGCTTCAGGTGCGCCACCGGCACCTTGCCGGGGCGGAAGCCGTTGATGCGGACGCGATCTTTCATCTCGTCCAGGCGTGAGTTCACTTTTGACTCGAGTTCGGCGGCCGGAACGACCACCTTGAATTCGCGCCGGAGGCCTTCGGACAATGTCTCGGTAACTTGCATGACCACACTTCTTTGATGTTGAACGTAAATAGCGTCGCGTCAGTTTGGCTTGCCGGTCCAAAAACGACCGGCCGCGCCGCCGTCAGATTACCCTGTTGGTGCGGGCGGAGGGACTCGAACCCCCACGACTTTCGCCACTGGAACCTAAATCCAGCGCGTCTACCAATTCCGCCACGCCCGCTGAGGTCGTCCAGGACGATTTCCGCGCCGCAATCCGGCAAAGGCTTAGCGCGGCACGGCTTAACGCGGCGCACCCCGCGGTGCAAGCCGTTCGCGGCAGCTTATATGGGCTCGCCTGAGAGCTGCGTGAACAGGCGCCCGTACACGGCCGGCAGCGCCTCGGTGAGGTCCTCGGCGATCAGTCCCGGACCGAACTCGCGGGCCGCCGCGCCGTGCAGCCAGACGGCGGCGCCGGCCGCCTCAAAGGCCGGCATCCCCTGAGCCAATAGGCCGCCAAGGATTCCAGCCAGCACGTCGCCCGAGCCGGCGGTGGCGAGCGTGGGCGGCGCGTTATTGGCAACCGAGGCGCGGCCGGAGGGCGCGGCCACCACCGTATCGGCGCCCTTGAGCAGGACCACAGCCCCGCAAATTCTGGCTGCTGAACGGGCTTCCTCAAGTTTTGATTTAAGATTAGAGTCTTCTCCTATCACATTAAATAACCTAGAGAACTCGCCATCATGCGGCGTCAGAACCACATTGCGATTTGACGTCTTGGCGATGCCCTCGAATAGCGCCGCCGGCCGGTCGGCGAAGCTGGTGAGCGCATCGGCGTCGAGCACCACGGCGGCGTTGCTTGCCAAAGCAACCGCGACTTGCGCTCTCATGGCATCCCCCACGCCGCCGCCGGGGCCCAGAACGACCGCATTGCGGCGCTTGTCGGCGAGAAACTCGGCCAGCTCGCCCGCGCCGTCGACTTGCCGCACCATGACCGCCAGGCTCGACGCGGCGTTCACAGCCAGAGCCTCGCGCGGGCTGGCGATGGTGACGAGGCCGGCGCCTGCCCGCAGCGCCGCGCGCGCCGCCAGCCGCGCCGCGCCGGTCGTCGATAGCCCGCCGGACACCACCACGGCGTGGCCACGTGAATACTTATGGCCCTCGGGCCGCGGCACCGGAAACGCCGCGCCCCAAAGCTCCGGGCCGTTGGCGAAGGCCATCGGCTTGATCTGGTCCAGCACGGACGCGGGAATGCCGATATCGGCGACCTCTACCTTCCCGCAATGGAGCCGCCCCGGCAGCAACAGGTGGCCCGGCTTGCGCCGGAAGAACGTCACGGTCTGGGTGGCGTTGACCGCCAGCCCCATCACCGCCCCCGTGGTGCCGTTGATGCCGCTCGGCAGATCGATCGCGACCACCGGCACGCCGGAGGCGTTCATCGCCTCGATCATGGCGCGCGGCAGGCCCTCGACGTCGCGGTCGAGCCCGGCGCCGAACAGCGCATCGATGACGAGATCGCAGGCGCCAAACGCGTCCGGCGTGGCTTCCACGACCGGCCCCGTCCAGCGCTGGGCCGCCTTCAGCGCATCGCCTTTGAGGCGGCCGCGGTCGCCGACAAACGCCACCCGCACATCGTAGCCACGCTCGGCCAGCAGCCGGGCGGCGACAAAGCCGTCCCCGCCATTGTTGCCGGAACCGGCCACCACCGCCACGCGGCGCCCGTATCCGCCGGCAGCCACCGCGTCGGCGACGGCACGGCCGGCATTCTCCATGAGATCGATACCGGCAATGCCGCCGGCAATCGCCAGCCGGTCGGCCTCGCCCATCTCGGCAGTGGTCAGGAGTTCGTTCATTCGAGGCGACAGTATCGGCGACGTCACGGCCGGACAAATCCCGGCTAATCAGTTGCGGCGCAACATTTCTTTGACCTCTGGCCAAAATTTATACAGAGTGCTTAATGACAAGGCACCCCGTCTTGCGCGGCCCCGCCACCGACGCTTCGCCCCTTATTCAAGCAACTGACCGGACACGCTTTTTATGCGTTTCCTGGCTTGGCACGGGACCTGCAAACCGGTAGCGCGGCTCTCCGACTGAGTACGGCGAGCTATGGGAGGATCGAGCGCCAATGAAAAAAATTGAAGCGATAATCAAGCCGTTCAAGCTCGACGAGGTGAAGGAGGCCCTTCAAGAAGTAGGGCTGCAAGGCATTACCGTGACTGAAGCCAAGGGTTTTGGCCGCCAGAAGGGCCATACCGAGCTTTATCGGGGTGCCGAATATGTCGTGGATTTTCTGCCCAAAGTGAAAATCGAAATTGTGCTGGGCGATGACATGCTAGACAAGGCGGTCGATGCAATCCGGCGTGCCGCGCAAACTGGCCGGATTGGCGATGGTAAGATATTCGTATCTAACATCGAGGAAGCGATCCGGATCAGAACCGGCGAATCCGGGACCGATGCCATCTAGCCGTCCGCGGGCGTAGAAGTCTGGCGGGCAAATCCAATCCTAAAAGGGGGAAATGCAATCCATGACCACCGCTAAGAATGTCATGAAAATGATCAAGGATAACGACGTTAAATACGTCGATTTCCGGTTCACCGATCCGCGCGGCAAGTGGCAGCACGTCACGTTCGATGTCGGCATGATCGAAGAAGACACTTTCGCCGAAGGCCAGGCCTTCGACGGTTCGTCGATCGCCGGCTGGAAGGCGATCAACGAATCCGACATGAACCTGATGCCGGACCCCTCCTCGGCCTGCATCGATCCGTTCTTCGCCGAGACCACCCTGGTTCTCGTATGCGACGTGCTCGAGCCAACCACCGGCGAGCCCTATAACCGCGACCCGCGCGGCATCTGCAAGAAAGCCGAAGGCATGGTGAAATCCATGGGTCTCGGCGACACCATCTATTTCGGCCCGGAAGCCGAGTTCTTCGTATTCGACGACGTCAAATATAAGACCGATA
>JANMSZ010000198.1:0-3632 GCA_031389925.1 Hyphomicrobiales bacterium
AAATACTGCACCATCGAGCCGGGCGACGTGATGTGGATGGGCACCGATGGCGTGCCGGAAAACATCAAGCCGGGCGATGTCTGCGAGATCGAGATCAGCGGCATCGGCACGTTGCGCAACAAGGTGGTGCAGGGAAAATAACAAGGAAAATAAGTACGACACCCTGCCTGACCTATTTGCCACGACATCTTCATGCCGCCTACAAACTATCGCCGGGGTTCCGTGATTGACTCAACCATGAGCCAATCAACAAGAAAGGAACTCCCATGACAAAACCAATTCCAGACGGCTTCCACAGCGTTACGCCTTACGTCACCGTCAAAGGTGCCGGCAAGACCATCGAGTTTCTCAAGCAGGCTTTCGGCGCCAAGCTTGACCACGAACCGATCAAGCGGCCGGACGGCTCGATCATGCATGCCACGCTCAAGATCGGCGACTCGATGGTAATGCTCGCGGAAGAAAACGAACAGATGAAGGCTACGCCGACAACGCTTTATCTTTATGTGCCGAACGTCGACACCGTTTATCAAACCGCGATCAAGGCCGGCGGCAAATCGGTGATGGAGCCAACCGACATGTTCTACGGCGATCGCTCCGGCGGCGTGAAAGATCCCGCGGGCAATAGCTGGTTCATCGCCACGCACAAGGAAGACGTCGGCGAGCAGGAACTGACAAAACGCGCCGAGCAGTTTTTCAAACAGCAGAAGAACAAAGCGGCATAAAGTAACTCGCCGGAGCCTGTCATCGGGCCGCGCTTTGCGCGGACCCGTTGGCGGGGCGGTCGGCTAAAACAACAGCTCCGCGCAGGGCGGCACCGGGCCCGCGGGCTGATGCGCCGCCGGCGCGGGCACCGAAGCCAGCGCGTTGGTCGCGCTCGGCGGCTCGGGCGTCACCGCGATTGAGACCGCGACCGATTTGCGCAGCGACGGATATTGCACCACGTAGCGTAAGACGTCGCCGCCGGCGAAGCCCGCGTCGGGCCGGTAGACCAGCCGCACGCCGCGCACCACGCGGCCGACGCATTGCGCTTGCGTGCCGGCCGCCAAGGTCTGGATGCGGATTTCCGCGGCGCGCGTGCAGACGCTGCCATGACGCGGCGGCTCATCGAGATAAAGCGCCGGATGCGCGACGGCGTCGCAGTTGCGGTCCCAGCCGGCATGTTCGCGGATAATGACGGGATTGTCGGCCTGCCCGCTCTTGGCGAGTTGCTCTTCGGCCTGGAAGGCTTGCGCCCCTGCCATCACGGCGGCACAGCAAAACGCGGCGCCAAAGATTGCGCCGGCCAATCTCAAATCATGCCGATGGAGAAAGCGCCACATCGCTGCCGGCCACCCTGTGTCGGCTAGCTAACATGATTCTGCGGACGAACGTTCCACGATGATGGGTGTGTCGCTGCACAAACGTTGCGCATTGCTGCGGTGCACATGTCGCCCTTCTCTCTGTCATTGCCGGGCTTGACCCGGCAATCCATGAGCGAGCGCCTCGTCGGAAGGCTTACGTAAGACCGCCTTCGACGCGCCTAAGTCATGGATGCCCGGGTCAAGCCCGGGCATGACGCCGGAGAGAACTTCGCGACAAGCGCCCTAAATCCACCCGCCGCGCGCCATGATCGCCGCGCACAGCAGGATGATGACGATGGCGGCAAGCTCGCCGTGGATGAACTTCTTGATGAAGCGCAGCTTGGCCGGATCGGCCTTCGGCGCCTGCCCGGCTTTCAGCACGCCGCGCCACGACAGGAATTCCCGCGTCGGCATGATCGACAATAGACCGACGACGACGAACACCGAGAGCTTGGCGAGGAAAGCATGGTTGGTGAAATAATAGGCCGCGCCCTTCTCGAAGAAGAACACGCGGCAAAGGCCGACGACGAGCAGCAGGCCTGCCGCCATCCCCAGCGCGGCATCGGCCGCGACCAGCCGCTTGGCGATGGCGTGCGTCAGGCCGCTATTGCCCTGCGCATTGCTCGTTGCTTGCCCGATGAGAACGAACTCAACCGCAATCGCCGCCACCAGCGTGAAGGCGAAGAGGTGATGAAGGAAGGCGAAGAGTGTGGACATGGATGAAAACCTACTGCCGTGTTGTACTCAAAAGATCAATTGCACGATCTTGTATCTGCTTCCAAAGAGCGACATCGTCACTATCAATATGCAATGAATAATATAGGCCGTCGTTTTTGAAACGATGGAAGCAATATCCTGGACGGCACTCGATTAAAGTTACTGTCCGACCTTCACTTGACGCGACGCATATCTTCTGAGGCTTTCCTTCACCCTCTCCCTCTTTACACGTCAACGCCGCACCCGACGGAGCTCCACGTTCTACCGCCGTCTCAATCGATTTTTCAAAGGGAAAGGCGCTTGTCTCCGACACATAGAGACGCCGATTAATTTGACGGCGACCTACAATTTCAAAAGGCCCACGGCCTCTCGCATCAAAGCTAAATCCCTGCTGGTCTTTTCCTTCTGATCTAGGATTCAGCCGCCAGTCGACTGCAAAAGTTTGATTCCCGATCTTGTACGTCAGAATCTCAGGACCCAGCGGCGTCTGGAGGAAGGCGACAACGAAAATAGCCGGTATCCCTAAACTTAAACCAGCGATGAGCAATGAAAAGCGCACACTCCATAATCTAACCAAACTAGCAACCAGCGCGCTCGCCGTAAAAGCACCAACACCATAAGCGGACGCCAGCCGTACAATTTCAGCACGTGTGTGCTGGGGATCAGGCGCCGCATGATAGCCGTGATTCCAAACAATCAACGCAGACAAGAACACTCCAAACCAAGTCATCAAGATAACGAAGTCACGACGGTCAGCAGAAGGCACCGGGTGCGTTCGATGGATAAGCCAGTGAAAGAAAATTCCGCTCGGGACAGCGGCCACCGGAATGAGAAAGGACAAATTGCCAACCGGATGCAGAAAAGCATCAATTATAGAAAGGCGACTCCCGAATAGTATGAAATAGGATGCGCCAATAATTAGCAGCATCCCGCTCACGTACCACCAACGACTTTTGAGCCCGAGGACTGCAATCGCCCCGTGCGCCGGCAGTCCCAGAAAAATCGTTACGACAGCAGCGGCTGCGCCCGCAGGAAGCAAAAACGACGAAGTTGGAAGCAGCGCGCCCGACACGAGCGCTAAAAAACCCAGAGGAAAAACAGCAGCAACAAACCCGGTAAGCGCAGCGAAATACGGCAATAGAAGCATGCCGCGTACCGTCTTGTCAGAGCTTTCAGCGGACCCCACCACCCAGCCTCTCTCCTAAACCGACAGACTATCGTATTTTCTTTGATGCAGTTCGAATTTTTTGCCGTTGAGCATCGAGCCCAGCACTCTTGTCCCTTTGCTCCGCGCCCTACCCCCTCACATACTTCTGCACGCGATAGTTCAGCGTATCGGCGACGAAAATATCGTCGCGCGGTGAGACCGCGATGTAATGCGCCTCGCCGTATTTGCCGAGCGCCTTGCCCTGCCCCGCGCCCGCCATTGTGCCGACGACGTTGCCCTGCAAATCGAGCTTCATGATCTCGCCGGTGTGGCCGTGCGCCAGCCAGATGTGCTGGTCTTTGGACTGCTGGTCTTGGCCCATGAACAGGCCGCACGGCGTGCCGGGATGCGACGACTCACGGATGTAG
>JANMSZ010000204.1:0-4623 GCA_031389925.1 Hyphomicrobiales bacterium
CCGACGCGGCGATTTTCCGCCAGCAAAATATTGTACGTCCGCACCGCGGCGCCCGTCGCCATTGTATCGGCGGAGATGCCCAGTTCCCGGAACCGCATCCGCAAGCGCTCCGGCAACGGCCAAGGATCGAGCCCGACGCCGATCAGAAAAACATCGAGGACATCGCCCCGCTCGAAGGCCGGCAACAGCGCGGTCGAGATGATTTCGCTCACGTCTTTGACTGGCCAGGCCCAGATGCCGTCCGGCAGGCACAGCAGCGAGCCGCGGTGCGACATGCCGCCGAAGCGGAAACCGCCATTGCCATAGGCTTCGATTTGCGCCGGAACCGGCAGATGCGGGCTGTCGGCTGTCAGCCCGCCGGCCATCTATTTGTCGGACTGGCTCAGCGCGTCGCGGCCGGTGCCGACACCGAGATAGATCAGAATCGGCGCCGCGATGAACACCGACGTATAAGTGCCGACCAGCACCACGCCGAACATCATGGTGGCGGTGAAGCTGTGGATCGCGTGCCCGCCGAACAGCAACAGGGCGAGCAGCGCCAGACTGACGGTCACGTGCGTGATCACCGAGCGCGACAGCGTCTGGTTGACCGAGGCGTTGAGCAGTTCCGGCATCGAAGTCTTCTTGTACTTACGCAACATTTCTCGGATTCGATCGTAGATTACGACGGTGTCGTTGAGCGAATAGCCGAGAATGGTGAGCAGCGCCGCGATGCTGGTGAGGTCGAAATCGATCTGCAGCAGCGACATAAAGCCGATGGTGAGCACGATGTCGTGCACGTTGGCGATCATGGCACCAAGCGCGAACTGCCATTCGAACCGGAACCACAGGTAAACCAGAATGCATAGAATCGCGAGACCAAGACCGACCACGCCGTACGACAGCAATTCCCCCGACACGCGTGGGCCGACGACTTCGACGCGCCGGTAGTCCACATCATTGCCGAGCGCGCCACGAACCTTGCCGACCGCTTGTTGTTGCGCTGCATCGCCGCCCGGCTGCTCGGCTATACGGATGAGCACGTTTTGCGGGCCGCCGAACTGCTGCAGCTGCACTTCGCCGAGGCCAAGGGCGGAGAGCGTGGAGCGCATCTTGGCGAGATCGGCGTCACCCGCTTTCGCCTGAACCTCCATCAGGAGGCCGCCCTTGAAGTCGATGCCGAAATTCAGCCCGTGGAAGAAATACAGCGATATCGCGATGATCGACAGCAAGGCCGACAGCGGAAAGCTGATATGCCGAAAGCGCATAAAGTCGAATTTGGTATCGTCGGGTACGATGCGAAGCAGGCGCACTGGCATTCCCCTTAGATCGGCACGCGCTGCGGGCGCCGCCAACGAATCCACATCGACACGATCAGGCGCGTCACGGTGAAGGCGGTAAACACCGTCGTAATGATGCCGATGCCGAGCGTCACGGCAAAGCCGCGCACCGGACCGGTGCCGATGTAGAACAACACCGCGGCGGCAATGAAGGTGGTGATGTTGGAATCGAGGATCGTGGCGAGCGCACGGGTAAAGCCGGCGTCGATGGCGTTGATCGGCGTTCGGCCGGCACGCACTTCTTCGCGGATGCGCTCATAGATCAGCACGTTTGAGTCGACGGCGATACCGACGGTCAGAACCACGCCGGCAATGCCCGGCAGCGTCAGCGTGGCGTTGAGCATCGACAGCACGCCGAAGATCATGGCGACATTGATAGCCACCGCTATATTGGCGAAGATGCCGAACAAGCCGTAGGTCGCGACCATAAAGACGACGACCAGACCCGCGCCGACATAAGATGAAAGCTTGCCTTTGGAGATGGAGTCGGCACCCAGCCCGGGGCCAACGGTGCGTTCTTCGATGATGGTCAGCGGCGCCGGCAGCGCGCCGGCGCGCAGCAGGATCGAAAGATCGTTGGCGCTCTGCACGGTAAAGCTGCCGGAAATCTGGCCGGAGCCGCCGAGGATCGGCTCGCGGATCACTGGCGCCGAAATAACTTCGTTGTCGAGCACGATGGCGAAGGGCTTGCCGACGTTTTCCTGCGTCACTTGCGCGAATTTGCGCGCGCCGCTGGTGTTGAAACGGAACGACACGATCGGCTCGCTGGTACGCTGATCAAAACCGGGTTGCGCATCGGTGAGTTCGGCGCCCGACACCAGCACGCGCTTCTCGACCAAATTCGGAGTCTTAGGCTGGCTGGCGCTATAGAGCACTTCGCTTTCCGGCGGTGCGCGGCCCTGCAGCGCAGCTTCGACGGACGTGTTGGTATCAACCATGCGGAAGTCGAGCTTGGCGGTCTTGCCGAGCAGTTCCTTGAGCCGGGTCGGATCCTGCAGGCCCGGCACCTGCACCAGAACGCGGTCGGTGCCCTGGCGCTGGATCAGCGGCTCGACGGTGCCGAGTTCGTTGACGCGCCGTTCGATGATCTGGATCGATTGTTCAACCGATTGGCGCACGCGCTCGAACACGGCGGGCTCGGTGAGCGTGAGCCGGATCAGGCCGTCGGCGTCGTTGATGTCGAGGCTGCGCTGACCGCTGCCGCCAAGGACACCGCCCAGCGGCAGTGACAGTTCCCGCAGCTTGGTGAGCGCGGTGCCGAAGCTTCCCGTCTCGCGGATGCGCACCTCGACGGTGTTGCCGCGCACCGCCAGCCCGGTGTAGCCGACCCGCGCGTCGCGCAGCACGCGGCGCACGTCGTCGCGCAACGTTTCGAGCATGTCCTTGCGGACGGTCTTGGCGTCGACTTCGAGCAGGATGTGCGAGCCGCCCTGCAGATCGAGGCCGAGCACGACGTGGCGCTGCGCCCATTTCGGCCAGGACTGCACCATCTTCTCGGGCAGGAAATTGGGCACGGCGAACAGGCAGACGAACAATGCCGTCAGCACAATCGCCGTCGCCTTCCACCGCGTGAAATAAAGCATGAAGTCCCGACTCTGTAAGGAAGCTTGGTTCGGTAAGTAGACTTGGTTCGAAAAACGAAAAGCCGGTTAGCTTGCGGCGTCGTCCTTGACCGGCTCACCCTTGGCGCGCACGTCGCTGACCATCTGCCGCATCTGGCGGATGCGGACGTCTTCCGCGACCTCGATCTCGATCTGGTCGTCGTCGATCACCTTGGTGACCTTGCCGATCAGCCCGCCATTGGTCACGACGGTGTCGCCGCGCCGCACGTTCTTGACCATCTCCTGGTGCATCTTCACGCGCTTCTGCTGCGGGCGCAGGATCAGGAAATACATGATCACGAAGATCAGCACGAACGGCAGCAGCGACATCAGCATGCCGCCGTCGCCTCCTGCCCCGCCGAACAGCGACCCTTGTGCAAATGCCGGCGAAATAAACATCGAAGCTTCCTTGGTTGGTTTAAACGCGCGCCAACCAGCGTCCCGGCCGGCTTACGCGCTCGAATTTCGCGCGGACTATAGCGGCCGTAGCCCCAATTGCAACGCCGCTAGGCCCCTCAAAACCCGGCACTTTTGGCCATTTTCAGGCCTTGCAGCTTGCGGGCCCAGCCCCGCCCCGCTAAGAGCAGCGCAATCGCCGAAAGCACGATCCATGGCCAAGCCCAAGACGACGCCCAAGACCAAGCCGAAGTCCAGATCCACGTCAAAGACCAAACCAAAATCCAAGCCGCAAGGCGGTTTGGCGGCAGGTCAAAACGAGGTCCTCACCCGCATCGCCGCCGCGCTCGAACGCCTGGCGCCGCAACGCGGCCTTCAGCCCGATTTGACCTCGGCCGACGCCTTTGTCTGGCATCCCGACGGCCGGCTCGTGCCGATCCCGCGCGTCAACCGCGTCGAGATGTCGCTGCTCAAGGGCATCGACCGGGTCCGCGATACGCTGGTCGAGAATACCGAACGCTTCGCCAACGGCCTGCCTGCCAATAACGCCTTGCTGTGGGGCGCGCGCGGCATGGGCAAGTCGTCGCTGGTCAAAGCCTCGCATGCCGCCATCAACGCGACGCTCGGCAACAGCAAGCGCGGGCCGCTTAAGCTCATCGAAATTCATCGCGAGGACATCGAGAGCCTGCCCGAGCTGATGGCAATCACCCGCGGCTCGAAGTTCCGCTTCATCGTGTTCTGCGATGATCTGTCATTCGATAATGACGACACCAGCTACAAATCGCTCAAGGCGGTGCTGGAAGGTGGCATCGAAGGCCGGCCTGAGAACGTGATCTTCTACGCCACCTCGAACCGCCGCCATCTGATGTCGCGCGACATGATGGAGAACGAACGCTCGACCGCGATCAATCCCGGCGAGACGGTCGAGGAGAAAGTGTCGCTATCCGACCGCTTCGGCCTGTGGCTCGGCTTCCACCGCTGCAGCCAGGACGAGTTCCTGGCGATGATCGATAGCTACATCGCGCACTACAAGATCAAGGTCGATGCGGAAGAACTGCGCCGCGACGCCTTGGAATGGTCGACCACGCGCGGCTCGCGCTCCGGCCGTGTTGCCTGGCAGTTCGTGCAGGATCTCGCGGGACGGCTGGGTGTGGCGCTGAAGGACTAGCCGCATGATCCCGAAAAGTGGGAACCGGTTTTCGGATCAGATCATGCGCCGAGAAGTCAGCCGCCGCTGAGATACTTGGTCGGATCGACCGGGGTCGAGCCTTTGCGGATTTCGAAGTGCAGTTGCGGCGACGTCACGT
>JANMSZ010000253.1:0-6013 GCA_031389925.1 Hyphomicrobiales bacterium
CACCATCAAGCCGGGCGCCGTGCCGGGCCCGAACGGAGCGCGCCAAGCGCCGCATATCGTCGTCTGCATCTTCTCGCGCGGCATGTTGCGGCAGGTTTACACGCGGCTGTATTTCTCCGACGAGGCGGCCAACGCCACCGACCCGATCCTCAATCTCGTGCCCGCGGACCGCCGCGGTACGCTCATTGCCCACAAAGAGCCCGGCGCCGAGCCCCCGCGCTACCGCTTCGACATCCGCGTGCAGGGCGACAACGAAACGGTTTTCTTCGATATCTGAATAAGTTACGGCGCGGCGGTGCTGCCCACTACCGCCCGCGTCTCGGCTCATATAGTGGGACACAGCCCAAAATTTCAAGTGAAAAGGTGGGACAGAAAAAATTATTCTTCAACTCACCATTGAAAACAAGACATTTTTTCTAAAAATCCCAGCCCACCCACGCTGCCCAACTATTTCACTCCGTTGACGAGACTTGTTCGGCTTGGTTGTCTTTGCGTCTGACCGGCCGTGAGAGCCGGCAGAGGAAATCGCAGGGGCACGCCATGAACGAAGCCATCCTTCAGGAGATCGGCGAATTCTGCCGTCAGCGCGGATTGGCTGAATCGACCTTCGGCCGCCGCGCCGTCAACGATGGCAAGCTCGCCAGCCGCCTGCGCAATGGCGGCCGTATCACCACCGACACGCTGGAGCGCATCCGCACCTTCATGTCGCGCCAGGCCGACGCAGCGCCCGCGCGGCGCCGCATGCTGTTCGATCCGGCGACACAAATCCAACCCGCACTGCCGACGGTGAGGCCGCAGGCGCCGCCGGTCGCGTCGGGTCAGGCGAGCGACGATCCGCAGCGCAATTTCCGCTTCTTCGACAATCGGCAGAAATATCTGCTGTTCGTGAACACCTGCAGCGAAAAGTGGGAAGTCGCCAACCGCGTCAGCCTTGAGCTGGCCAATATCCATCCGAAGCCGCCGGCGGTGCGCGTGTTCGACGCCGGCGTCGGCGACGGCACCGTGTTGGCGCGCGTGATGCGCTCGATGCACGACCGCTATCCGACGATGCCGTTCTACATCGTCGCCAAGGAAATCAGCCTCGAGGACGTGCGCCTCACGCTGCAGAAGATGGCCGACCGTTTCATCGAGCATCCGTCCAGCGTCATCGTGCTCACCAACCTTGCTTACGCCGAAGCGCCGTGGCTGTCGGTCAAATCGGTCACTGCCGCGTCCAGCATGGTCTGGAAGGAAATGGCGCTGGAAGGCAACACCGCGCACAGCTTCGAGCAGCAGATCACCGCGCTCGAGCCGTTCCTCGGCGAAAATTGGAAGGCGCGGGTGTCGCCGAAGAGCGGCAATCCGGTCTACGAGCGCCCGGTCGTGCTGGTGCTCTATCGCAACGATCACAAATTCCTGCTCGACCAGGTGATCCCCAAGCCCGGTGGCACCGTCGCCGACTACGATCTTGTCATTGCATCGCAGCCCTATCGGGCGCGCGCCTCGGTGGAGTTCAAGGCCAAGCGCGTGCTGGCGCCTTTGGCGCGCGCGCTAGGGCCGGGCGGCCGCATGATCGCGATCCATTCCTACGGCCGCGATCCGGGCATGGAGATCATCCACAAGGTCTGGCCGAACGATAATCCCTTCACGCACAGCCGCCACGAGCTGCTCAAAGCGGTGAAGTACGAACTTGGGTCCGCCGCGCGCGATCTCAACTTCAACGCCTATTCCGACGAGCGCTCGCTATTCCGCTACGAGATGCACACGCTACCGTCGGAAATCTCGTCGTCGATCGGCACATCGACCCTGCTCGCCGCCTGGAACGCGGCGATTTATGTGGGGCAGATCGAGGACGACCGTCTGGCCGACGTCAATTCCGACCGCCGCTACATCGATGCGACGCGCGACGTGCTGCAACAGCACGGCGGCCTGTGGTTCTACGACGAGTCCTTCGTCATCTCGCGCCGGCGGGACTGACAGATGACATTCACCGAGAATTTTTCGCTCGAAGCCACGCGCCCGAACGCAGCCGAAATCGCGGCGCTTGCCGCCATTCTGCCGCCTGGCACGCAGGTTTACCTGACCGCGGTTCCGGGCGTCGATCCGCGCGCCCAAATCGAGGCAGCCGCCGGCCTGCGGAAAGCCGGTCTTGAGCCGGTCGCTCATATCGCGGCGCGGCGGATCGCCAGCGCCGCGCAATTGAACGAATTGCTGAGCGGCCTGCGCGGCGAAGCGGATATGAAGCGGCTATTGGTGATCGGCGGCGACGTCGATTCGACAGGGCCTTTCACCGACGCACTGGCGGTGATCCAGCGCGGCGGCCTTGCCGAACATGGCTTTGAGGATGTCGGCATCGGCGGCTACCCGGAAGGCCATCCGAAGATCCCGTTGCGGCGGATCGAAGCCGCGCTCGACCAGAAAATCGCTGCGGCGCGCGTGGCCGGCCTGCGCGTCACTATCGTCAGCCAGTTCTCGTTTTCGCCGGAGAAGATTCTCACCTGGCTGCGGCAGTTGCGGGCCTGCGGCATCGCCGTGCCTGTCAAGGTCGGCATGGCGGGGCCGGCCAGCGTCGCCGGACTGCTGCGTTATGCCAAGCGCTGCGGTGTCTCCGCCTCGCTGCGCGGCCTGATGGCGGGCACCGGCCGGGAGTTGATCGGGCACGCTGGGCCGGACGATATTCTGGCGGCCCTGGCAGCGGCCGGTGACCTCAACGCCAGTCCGCACTATTTTTCATTCGGCGGGGCCGTTGAAACCGCCCGCTATGCATGCGAAGCCGCCGCGGGACGAATTGCCGCCTGACGTGCTAAAGGCACGGCGAAAATTGGCCCGCGTGATCCCGAAAAGTGGAGACCGGTTTTCGGGTAAGATCACGCGAAAACTCAATGACGGGCCGCCTTTCGCGGCCATCTGCCGGAGAACACCATGACACAGCGTACCACGCCGCCTTTCCGCGCCGACCATGTCGGCAGCATTCTGCGCACCAAGGCCATTCACGAAGCGCGCGCCAAGCACGAGAAGGGCGAGATCACCGACGCTCAGCTGACCGAGGTTGAGAACGCGGAGATCATCAAGGTCATCAAGAAGCAGGAAGAAATCGGCCTGCACGCCATTACCGACGGCGAATATCGGCGCTCGTTCTGGCACTATGATTTTTACGGCATGCTGGACGGCGTCTCGGTCGAGATGTCCGACCATGGCATCCAGTTCCAGGGCATGCAGACCAAGATGAAGGTGCTGAAGGTCACCGGCAAGATCGACTTCGCGCTGAACCATCCGATGATCGAGCACTTCAAGTTCCTTAAGGCGCACGTCACCAAGACGCCGAAAATGTGCATTCCGTCGCCGACGGTGATGCACTTCCGCCTGGAGCCGGGTTCGGTCGCCGCGTCGGCCTATCCGAACCGCGACGCCATCTTCGACGATCTGGCGATCGCCTATCAGAACGCGATCAAGGCGTTCTACGCTGCCGGCTGCCGCTATCTGCAGTTCGACGACACCGCCTGGGCCTATCTCTGCTCGCAGGAAGAGCTGAAAAAGGCGCGCGACCGCGGCCTCGACGTCGATCACCTGCAAGAAACCTACACCAAGTGCATCAACAAGGCGCTTGAGGCCAAGCCCGCCGACATGACGATTACGACGCATGTCTGCCGCGGCAACTTCCGCTCCACCTTCATCTCGTCGGGCGGCTACGAGCCGGTGGCCGAGAGCCTGCTCGCCAAGTGCAACTACGACGGCTACTTCCTTGAGTACGACACCGACCGCGCCGGCGGCTTCGAGCCGCTGCGTTTCCTGCCGAAGGGCAACAAGATTGTTGTGCTCGGCCTGATCACGTCGAAGTCCGGCCGTCTCGAGCAGCCCGACGACATCAAGCGGCGCATCCAGGAGGCGGAGAAGTTCGTCGCGCTCGAACAGCTTTGCCTGTCGCCGCAATGCGGCTTCGCCTCGACCGAGGAAGGCAACGTGCTGGCCGAGGACGAAATGTGGGCCAAGTTCAAGATGATCGTGGATTTGTCGAAAGAAGTGTGGGGGAAGTAACTTCTTATCCCCCTGCGGGGGAGGGATAAAAAAATAGGGAGGCGAACACAATGTCCCAACGCACGACACCACCGTTCCGCGCCGATCACGTCGGCAGTCTGCTGCGGCCCGCCGTCTTGAAAGACGCGCGCGCGAAATTCGCCAAAGGCGAGATCGACAAGGCGGCGTTGAAGACGGTCGAAGACCGCGAAATCGAAAAGGTCATCAAGAAGCAGCAGGAGGTCGGGCTGCAACTCGCCACCGACGGCGAATTCCGCCGTTCCTGGTGGCATTTCGATTTCTTCCGCGAGCTGCAAGGCGTGAAGATGGTGCCGATGCCGGCCATCAAATTCCACGGCGTCGACACCAAGAGCGAAGGCGTGCTGATAGAAGGCAAGGTCGATTTCGTCGGCCATCCGCACCTCGAGCATTTCAAGTTTCTCAAGGCGCACTGCGACGTCACGCCGAAGATGACGATCCCGGCGCCCTCGACATTTCATTTCCGCCAGGGCCGCACCAAGGTCAGCAAGGACGCCTATCCGGACATCGACGCGTTCTATGCCGACATCGCGCAGACCTGGCGCAAGGCGATCCACGCCTTCTACGACGCCGGCTGCCGTTATCTGCAGCTCGACGACACCGCCTGGGCGATGATGTGCGATCCGCACGAGCGCGAGGAGTCGGTGAAGCGCGGCGACGATCCTAGTAAGCTGCCGGCGATCTACGCGCAGATCACGCGCGCTGCGCTCGAAGGCAAGCCGGACGACATGGCGGTGACCATGCATTCCTGCCGCGGCAATTTCCGTTCGACTTGGATCGCGGAGGGCGGCTACGAGTTCGTCGCCGAGCAACTGCTCGGCAACACCAATCTCGACGGCTACTTCCTCGAATATGACAGCGACCGCGCCGGCGGCTTCGAGCCGCTGCGTTTCTTTCCCAAGGGCAAGAAGCAACTGGTGCTCGGGCTGGTGACGTCCAAGAGCGGGCGGCTGGAGTCGAAAGACGACATCAAGCGCCGCATCGACGAAGCCACGAAATACATCGCGCTCGAGCAACTCTGCCTGTCGCCGCAATGCGGCTTCGCCTCGACCGAGGAAGGCAATGTGCTGGCCGAGGACGAGCAGTGGGCCAAGCTGCGCATGATTGTGGAATTGTCAAAGGAAGTCTGGGGTCAATGAGCGTTCGTACCAAGCCGCCGTTTCGCGCCGACCATGTCGGCAGTCTGCTCCGCCCCAAAGCCTTGAAAGACGCCCGCGCCCAGCGCGAGCGCGGCGAGATTACGCCTGAGCAACTTAAAGCCATCGAAGATCGCGAGATCGTCGCCGTCATCAGGAAGCAGGAAGACGTCGGGCTTAAAGCCATCACCGACGGCGAGTTCCGCCGCGCCTTCTGGAATTACGATTTTCTTGGGAGCCTCGACGGCGCCGAAGCCTATCTCGGCGAACGCAAGATCAAGTTTCAGGGTCCGAACCCGAGGCCGATGATGATGCGCGTGACCGGCAAGCTTGGCACGTTCTCCGGTCATCCGATGATCGAGCATTTCAAATACGTTGCCGCGCACACGCGCGCGGTGCCGAAAATGACGATCCCGTCGCCGTCATCCATGCATTTCCGGTATGGGCGCGACGCCATCCCGGCATCGATCTATCCGGACATGGACGATTTCTACCGCGACCTCGGCCAGACTTACGCCAAGGCCGTCCGCGCTTTTGCCGATGCCGGTTGCCGCTATCTGCAGCTCGACGAGGTCAATCTCGCTTATCTGTGCGATCCGCAATTGCGGGCGCAGGTCACCGAGCGCGGCGAAAGCGCCGCTGAACTGCCGGGCATTTACGCCAAGCTGATCAACGCCGCGATTGCTGATATTCCTTCGGACATGACGATCACGATGCATCTGTGCCGCGGCAATTTCCAATCGACCTTTGTCGCTTCCGGCGGTTACGAGCCGGTCGCTGAGGTACTGTTCAATTCCATCAACGTGCATGGCTACTTCATGGAATACGACAGCGAACGCGCCGGT
>JANMSZ010000278.1:0-2404 GCA_031389925.1 Hyphomicrobiales bacterium
CCAAAGAGAATTGCCCTCGGCGAACGCGCGGTCATGGTGGACGGCGCGGGCTATCTCGTCATCCGCAACAAGGAGGCGGGCCAGCCCGTCGAGATCATCTATCCGGAGGAAGGCACGCCGCTCGCCTCCGGCCCCAGCGCGGTGTTCAAGGCCGCTCCCAATCCGAACGCCGCTCGCTTGTTCCAAAACTGGATGCACTCGCGCGAGGGTCAGCAGTTGATTGTCGACGTTGCCCGTCAGTATTCGGCGCACGGCCAGGCCGTGGAAAAGCCAGGCACTCGGAAGCTCGCCGACATCAAGCTGATGAAGGAGGACCCGGAAGGCATTCTTACGCAGGCGGAAGAGATCAAGAAGCGATACGCGGAGATTTTCAAGGTATGACGATCGCTATTCCGACGACGCCGGCGTCACCTCCGCGTAAGTACGGCGTCGATTTTTCCAGGCCGGTGCTTTACGGCTTCGCCGCCATCCTGATCGTGCTGATCGTGCTGCCGATGTCGTGGCTGTTCCTCTACAGCCTGACAGACGACAAAGGCGCGTTCACGCTGGCGAATTTTTATCGGCTGTTCAGCGAGTCCTCGTTTCGCGAACCGTTGATAACCACCTTCACCATCGCGACTTTCTCGGCCGTCATTTGCTGCGCGGTGGCGGCGCCGATGGGCTGGCTGGTGGCGCGCACCGATCTGCCGTATTCCGGGATCATCCGCGCGCTGGTGACCGCTTCGTTCGTCACGCCGCCTTTCCTCGGCGCCATCGCCTGGGAAATTCTCGCGGCGCCGAACAGCGGACTGCTCAACAAGATTTTCCGCAGTATCACGGGCGCCGAACAGGACGTGCATATATTCAACATCTACTCGATGTCCGGCCTGATCTTCGTCATTTCCTGCTACACCTTCCCTTACGTCTTCACGCTGGTCGCTAACTCGCTCGACCGCACGCCGGGTGAACTCGAGGATGCGTCTTCGATTCTGGGCGGCGGGCGCTGGTACACCGCGCGCCGCGTAACCATTCCGCTGGTGCTGCCGGCGCTGCTGGCGGGTGCGCTGATCGCCTTTCTGCAGGCGATGACGCTGTTCGGCTCGCCTGCGATCCTGGCGCTGCCGGCCGGATTCCACACCATGACCACCAAGATCTGGAGCCTGTTCCAGTATCCGCCCAAACCCGAGCTCGCCGCCGCCGCCTCGCTGCCGCTGCTCATCCTCACCGTCATGCTGCTGCGCGCCGAGCATATGATCCTCGGCCGCCGCGGCTATTCGATCGTCGGCGGCAAATACGGCGCGCCGCGGCTGATCCCGCTGCATGCCTGGCGCTGGCCGGTGTTCTTGTTTTGCCTGCTGGTCCTGATGCTGCCGGTATTCCTGCCTTATGCCGCGCTGATCAACGCGGCGTTTTCGCCGGTCGCCACAACGTTCCTCACCTTCAAGAACGCCACGATGCACAATATCTACTTCGTGATGTTCGAGCTGTCGTCGGCGGCTCTGGCTCTCAAGAACACCGTCATCCTCGGCACCGCCACGGCAACCATCGGCACCATGATCGCGGTGATCATCGCCTACGTGACGGCGCGCCAGGCGGTCCCCGGCTGGCGGGTCCTCGGTTTCCTCGCCACAGCGCCGGTCGCCATCCCCGGCATCGTGCTCGGTGTCGGATTGTTCCTGAGCTACACGCGGCCGCCTTTCGTGCTGTACGGCACGCTGTGGATCCTGCTGGTCGCTTTCGTGACGATCGCGCTGCCGTCGGCCTATCAGCAATTGCAGGCCGCGTTCCGCACCATCCATCCCGAATTGGAAGACGCCAGCCGCATTCTCGGCGCCACGCGATTGAAATCGCTCTGGCAGATCACCGCGCCGCTGCTGCGCACCGGCGTGATCGCGACCTGGTGCTTCATCTTTGTCGGCGTGATGCGTGAATTGTCGGCGGCGATCATCTTGTTCACCTCGGAGACCAAGGTGATCTCGGTGCTGATCTACGATCTCAACGAGAGCGGCGATCTCGGCGCCATTTCGGTGATCGGCATCGGCATGCTGATCGTCACGTTCAGCGTGGTATTCGCCGTCAACCGCATCCCCGGCTTCGGCAACGTGCGCTTCCGCACCTGATTCATGGACGCCAAGCTTCCCACCACGTCCGTCGCCCAGCTTCTGGCCGAGCATATCGTTGCGCTTAAGCCGGCGGCGCTGCCGCAGGCGGTCAAGCAGAAGTGCGATGACCTTCTGATTGACGTGGTCGGGCTTTGCGTCACGTCGCGCAACGAGGACTATGTCGCCAGCGCGCTGGCCGGCTGTGACGATGACGGCCCCTGCACCGCGATCGGCCACGCCCGCACGCTGAGCGCGGCGAGCGCCGCCTTCGTCAACGGCACGGCGTGTCACGGCGAGGATTTCGACGACACTTTCGAAGGCGG
>JANMSZ010000286.1:0-2920 GCA_031389925.1 Hyphomicrobiales bacterium
TTTAAGCCCACCTTTGTCCTCGATGAACTTGGCGATCTCGTCGACGCCTTTGCCCTCGCGCAGATTGGTGAACACGAAAGGCCGCGCGTTGCGCATTTTCTTGGCGTCGCGGTCCATCACCTCAAGCGAGGCGCCGACATAAGGCGCGAGATCGATCTTGTTGATCACCAAGAGATCGGACCGCGTGATGCCGGGCCCGCCCTTGGACGGGATCTTGTCGCCGGCCGCGACGTCGATAACGTAGATCGTCAAATCTGCAAGCTCGGGCGAGAATGTCGCGGCCAGATTGTCGCCGCCGGATTCGATCAGCACCAGATCGAGGTCGGGAAACTTGGCGCGCATCTCGGCGACCGCGGCGAGATTGATCGAGGCGTCTTCGCGGATCGCCGTGTGCGGGCAACCACCGGTTTCGACGCCGGCGATGCGCTCGGCCGGCAGCGCGCCGGAGCGCACCAGATATTCGGCGTCCCACTTGGTGTAGATATCGTTGGTAATCGCCGCGATCTCATAGCGGTCGCGCAATTTCTTGCACAGCAGATCCATCAGCGCGGTCTTACCGGAGCCGACCGGGCCGCCGATGCCGACGCGCAAAGGGCCGTGAGGATTTTTCATGCCGTCATTCCCGTTTCGTCCTCACACTTCAGCCATTCCGTAGCAGCGCGCAAGCGTCCGCTTTCCCGCGGCGCGTGAGCGCCCGAGCTATGACCACGTCGCCCCCTCCCGGGGCGCATCCCCGCAACGAAGCGGAGACGGTGGAGCAGCGGGAGGCGCCAGGGGTTTGCGAGACCCCTTTAGGCCAGCCTTGCGATCGGCCGGCCTGCACGCCCACGGCCCTCCCCCGGTTACCCGAGGTGACCGCTTCGGGGCGTGCGCGCCCAATGACGTAGGGCGCAGCGCCTCCCGGCGCTCCACCTTGGTCACCGGCCCTCGCCCGCCGGCGCTCGAGACGCCGGCCGGTAAGGGCACATTGTCCTTTACAGTATATAATCCTAGGATCAACGTCAAGACCTAAACAGCCGCGTGTATTGCGTCTCGTGGCGGGCGCTGGCGAGGTCGGCGCGGAACGCCGACGAGCCGAGGTCGTCGAGCTTCGCGGTCAGCGCGCGCTGCACCGTTGCGGTGACAATGGGCTCGAGCGCGGCCAGCACGCGTTGGCCGTCGCTCTGCCCGAGCGGGATCAGCCGCACGCCGGCCGACACCCAGTTGGCGACAACCGCCTGGAGGTAAGCAGCGAGCGCCGGCTCCAGCGCGATGCCGTGGCCGGCGGCCGCGGTCGCGACCGCCACCGGATAGGCCACCGGGCCGTCCCAGATCGTTTTCAAGCGCTCGATGGCCTCGCAGGCCCAGGCCGCGCGCGTCGCCTCGACAAAGGCGTTGCCCTGCGCGGTGGTTTCCAGATGGCGCTCTTTCGACGGCGCAAAGGCGGCGGCGAGTTCGGCAACCTCGCGCAACGTTTTGTCATCGTTGCTCGCGATGGCGCGGTGCGCATGCGCGAACAGCACGGCATCGCAATAGCCGCCGCCGTCGGCCAGCATGACGCCGAGCCAAGCTTTCAGGGTCTCGGCATTCGTAATGTCGTTGGCCTCGACCGCCCATTCGATGCCGCTGGAATACGAGAACGCGCCGACCGGAAACGCCGGCGACAGCCAGGCCATCAGGCGGTAGAGCGCCGCCGGTTGGAGGTCGTTATCCGCCATGTGAATGGCCGTGATGATGCGCGTGGCCGTGTTCATGCGACGGCGTCGGTGATTCCGGATCGAAAGCGGCATCGACGGGTGCGAGATGCGCGCCGAGGCCGCGCAGCATGTCTTCGAGCACGTGATCGCGGCGAATGCGGATCTTGTCGGCGACGATCTGCACGTCGGTATGGCGGTTGCCGAGATGCCAGGCCAGCCGCACGGTATCGAGCGCATTGCCGGCGGAAATTTCGATCAGCTTCTCCGGCGCGCCGGTGACCAGCACGATCGAACCGTCGTCGAGCACGAGGCCATCGCCGTCGCGCAGGCTGATGGGCTTCTCGACATCGAGCAGAAATTCGGTGCCCTTCTCCCCGGTCATGACAATGCGCCGCCGGTTGCGGTCGCCGGCGTCGAGCACGACGCGGTCGGACGCACTCCCTGCCACCCACGCACCGGCGGGATTCACCTGAGTAACGCGCTTCATGCCTCGACTCATACTCCGTCATGGCCGGGCCTGTCCCGGCCATCCACGTCTTCCCTTTTGAAACCAGGCAAGGCGTGGATGCCCGGCACAAGGCCGGGCCTGACGACCGATAGGCAATGCCTACATTAGCGACGATCAGAAGAGGAAATACCTCTGCGCCATCGGCAGCACCTCGGCCGGCGCGCAAGTGAGCAATTCGCCGTCCGCTCGCACCTCGTAGGTTTCCGGATCGACCTCGATGTTCGGCGTGGCGTCGTTGTGGATCATGCTCTTCTTGTTAATGTCGCGGGTGTGCTCGACCGCGACGAACTGCTTCTCGACGCCCAATCGTTTGCGCAGATCGCTCTTGGCCGCGGCCTTCGACACGAACACCAGCGACGACGCGGTGAGCGCCTTGCCGAAGGCGCCGAACATCGGCCGGTAATGCACCGGCTGCGGCGTCGGGATCGAGGCATTGGGATCGCCCATTTGGGCTGCGACGATGGTGCCGGCCTTGATCACCATATCCGGCTTGACGCCGAAGAAGGCCGGCGTCCACAAAACCAGATCGGCGAGCTTGCCCTTTTCGACCGAGCCGATGTGCTTGGACACGCCATGCGCAATGGCGGGATTGATCGTGTACTTCGCCACGTAGCGCTTGACGCGCTTGTTGTCATTGTCGCCCTTCTCGCCCGGCAGCGAGCCGCGCTGCTTTTTCATCTTGTCGGCGGTCTGCCAGGTGCGAATGATGACTTCGCCCAAGCGCCCCATGGCTTGG
>JANMSZ010000331.1:0-3205 GCA_031389925.1 Hyphomicrobiales bacterium
GCCGGCGCGCGGCACGGAGTTCTGGCTGCTTGGTTTGTTTGCGGTGTCGATCGGGCTGCCGTTTTTCGCGCTCGCGGCGAACAACCCGCTGCTGCAGGCTTGGTTCGTGCGCACCGGACACCACGACGGCAAGGATCCCTATTTCCTCTACGCCGCGTCCAATATCGGCAGCTTCCTGGCGCTGCTGTCCTATCCGATCCTGCTGGAGCCGATCTTCGCGGTGCAGACGCAAAGCCGGCTGTGGAGCGTAGGCTTCGTGGCGCTCACCCTGCTGATCGCGGCTTGCGGCGTGCTGCTGTTGCGCGCGCCCGCGGTCGAGGTCACGCGCGAGACGGCTGCGGTCCCGAAGCCGGCCTGGCGCACGATCGGCCGCTGGATTTTCCTGTCGGCGGTGCCTTCGGGGCTGCTCGTTGCCGTCACCGCGCACATCTCGACCGACATCGGCGCCGCGCCGCTGATGTGGGTGATGCCGCTGTCGCTGTATCTGCTGACCTGGGTGCTGGTGTTCGCGCGGCGGCCAGTGCTCTCGCAACCCTTCATGTTGCTGCTGCAACCCTTCGCGGTCGCAGGCGTGGTGGCGCTGCTGCTGACCTCAGGCTACGTGCCGCTGCTGCCGAACCTCGCCGCACATCTGCTTGCGTTTTTCGTCATCACCATGGCGTGCCACGGCGAACTGGCGCGCAGCCGGCCGCACGCGGCGCATCTAACCTCCTTCTACGTCGCGCTGTCGTTTGGCGGCATGATCGGCGGATTGTTCGCCGGCCTGGTCGCGCCGTACACATTCAACTGGATCGCGGAATATCCGATCCTCGTTTTCCTCGCGGTGCTGTGCCGGCCGGCAACGCCGCAGGCATGGGCGGCGGTCGAGCGTTACCTGCCGTCCACTGCATTTGAGATCGGCCGGCGGATCGATCGCTGGTTCTGGCCGGCCGCCATCGTCGTCACGCTGGTGCTGATCCTGCCGTCGTTCTTCGGCTTCCAGATCACCTATGCGAAGATCGACCGGCTGAACGCGCTGGTGCTCACCCTCGCGGTGCTGTCGATTCTGTTCATGCGCGATCCGCCGAAATCGGCGCTGATCGTCGCCGTCGCGCTCGCGATCATCCGGCTTTATCCGACCGACGAAAGCCGCAGCGACACCTTGCGCAGTTTTTTCGGCGTCAACCTGATCTACGAGACGCACGACCGGCATTTCCGCGTCATCAAGCACGGCTCGACGCTGCACGGCGCGGAACGCCTGCTGACCGCGGACGGCAAGGCGCCGGAAGGCAAGCCCGCGCCCCTCACCTACTATCATTCCAAGTCCGCGATGAAGATCGTAATCGACGCGGTGCGCGAGCGCAAAGGCGGCCCGATCCGCGTCGCCGTCGTCGGCCTCGGCGCCGGCTCGCTGGTGTGCTGGATCGAGCCCAACGAGAACTGGAAATTCTTCGAAATCGATCCGACGGTCATCATGGCGGCGCGCGATCCGAAGCGGTTCACCTTCATCTCGACCTGCAAGCCGGATCTGCCCATCGTGCTCGGCGACGCGCGGCTGACATTGGCGAAGGAGCCGGACGGCGCCTACGACCTGATCATCGTCGACGCCTATTCGTCCGACGCGATCCCGATCCACCTCGCCACCCGCGAGGCGATGGCGGTCTACAAGGCCAAGCTCGCGCCGCACGGCGTGGTGACGATGCACATTTCCAACCGGCATCTCGAATTGCAGAGCGTCGTGGTCGGCATCGCCGCCGCCAACGATCTCAAAGCCTGGGTCTATACCAACGAAAACGAAGAAGAAGACGAAGACAATTACATCTTCGGCTCCGACGTCGTGATCGCGGCCAAGGAACTGGCCGATATCGGCGCGCTCAACGGCGTGCCGACCTGGACGTTGACCGAGCCCACGCCGGGCTTGCGGACCTGGACCGACGACTATTCCAACATCTTCGGCGCGTTCTGGCGGAAGTTGAGGCCGTAGCGGCTTACGCTACCTTCGGCGGCATCTGATGGTTGGGCGTCGATTTCGAAATCGACACTTCCTCGTCGTTCATGTCGACGCCGATATCGCCGAACAGCGGCGTCGAGAGATAGCGCTCGCCGGTATCGGGCAGCATCGCCAGAATGGTCGAACCCGGCGCCGCGGTCTTGGCCACCTCGAGCGCGCCGGCGAAAGTCGCGCCCGCGCTGATGCCGACGAAAATGCCTTCCTGCTGCGCCAGCGCCTTGGCGTTCTTCATGGCGTCGGGACCGGCAATGGTGATGATGCGCGAGATCACGCCCATGTCGACGGCATCCGCCGTGATCTTCGGAATGAAGTCGGGCGACCAGCCCTGCATCGGATGCGGCTTGAAGGCCGCGTTTGGCTTGGCCGGTGAACCGTCGGCGTTGCGCTCCTGCGGGCTCTTGGTCGAGAGCATCGGCGCGTCGGCCGGCTCGCAGACCACGATCTTGGTGTCGGGACGTTCCTTCTGCAGCACGCGGGCGACGCCCTTCAGCGTGCCGCCGGTGCCGAAGCCGGTGACCCAGTAGTCGAGCTTCTCGCCCTTGAAGTCGTCGACGATCTCGCGCGCCGTGGTGCGCGAATGCATGTCGGGATTGGCTTCGTTCTCGAATTGACGCGTCAGGAACCAGCCGTGGGTCTTGGCGAGCTCGGCGGCCTTGGCGACCATGCCGAAGCCGCGCTCGGCCGCGGGCGTGATGATCACCTTGGCGCCGAGGAAGCGCATCAGCTTGCGGCGTTCGACGCTGAACGGCTCCGCCATGGTGACGACCAGCGGATAACCCTTGGCCGCGCAGACCATCGCTAGACCGATACCAGTGTTGCCCGAGGTCGCCTCGACGACGGTCTGCCCCGGCTTGAGCGCGCCGGATTTCTCCGCCGCCTCGATGACGCCGAGCGCCAGACGATCCTTGACCGAGCCGAGCGGATTGAAGGCCTCGATCTTGACGAACAGATTGATGCCCTTCGGGCCCAGTTTGTTGATGCGCACGACCGGCGTGTTGCCGATGGTTCCCAAGATGCTGTCGAATTTTGCCATAGCGATCTCCCGGTTGCTGCTCGTCGCGCAGCTTACATGTTCAAAACGCGCCCATAGGCATCGAGCACTGCTTCCTTCATCGTCTCCGAGATTGTCGGATGCGGGAAAATGCTGTGCATCAGCTCTTCTTCGGTCGTCTCGAGATTCATCGCCACCACGAAGCCCTGGATCAGTTCGGTGAC
>JANMSZ010000424.1:0-6075 GCA_031389925.1 Hyphomicrobiales bacterium
CCGCTGCTCGGCACCAATCCGCTGGCGATGGCGATCCCGGCCGGCGATGAGCCGCCGCTGGTGCTCGATATCGCGACCTCGATCGTGTCCTACGGCACGATCAAGAATCACAAGATGCTCAACCAGCCGCTGCATGACGACTGGATGATCGATCCGAAAACCGGCGAGGCGATCACCGACCCGCAAAAGAGCGGCGCGGCGCTGCTTCTGCCGATGGCCGGCTACAAGGGCGCGGGCCTCGCGCTGATGTTCGGCATGCTTGCGGGCACGCTCAACGGCGCGCTGTTCGGCCGTGACTGCATCGACTTCAACGCCGATCCGAATACGCCGACCAACACCGGGCAGTTCGTGCTGGCGCTCGATCCTAGCCGCTTCCAGCCGCTCGACAAGTTCAAGGCCGAGGTCGACCGCCACATCCGCAGCCTGCGCAGTTCAAAATCGCTGCCAGGCAACGACGCGGTGCGTCTGCCGGGCGACCAGCGCGCCAAGCGCATCGCCGACCGCAAGGCCAACGGCCTGGCGCTGCCGCCCGAATTGCTGGTGCAACTCGACAAGCTCGCTGCCGAACTTGCGATCAAGCCGCTGGCAGCGCGCTAGACCGCTCCTATCCCTGCTCTCGCTCAAAGTGGAGGCGCAATGTCGCCCGACGTTCTGAAAGATCTCGCCCCGACGGGAAAACTCCGCGCCGCGATCAACCTCGGCAATAGCGTGCTGGCGCAGACCGGCGGCGACGGCAAACCCAAAGGCGTCACCCCCGATCTGGCGCGCGAACTGGGCAAACGGTTGAACGTGCCGGTCGAACTCGTGCCCTATAACGCCGCCGGCAAGGTGTTCGAGGCGGTCAAGACCGGCGCCTGGGACATCGCCTTCGTCGCCATCGAGCCGGTGCGCGCCGCCGAGATCGAATTCAGTCCGCCTTACGTCATCATCGAAGGCAATTACATGGTGCATAAGGATTCAGCCCTGAAGACGGTCGCCGACGTCGACAAGCCCGGCATCCGCATAGCGGTCGGCGTCGGCTCGGCCTACGATCTCTATCTGACCCGCACCATCAAGAACGCGACTATCGTCCGCGCGTCGGTCGGCGGCGGGCAGGCCATGATCGACATGTATCTCAAGGACAAGCTCGAGGTCGCGGCCGGCGTGAAGCAGCCGCTGGTCGCCTATGCCGCGACCAATCCGGACATGCGGGTGATGGACGAGCACTTCATGGAAATCAAACAGGCCATGGGCACGCCCAAAGGCCGGCTGGCCGGCGCGGCCTATCTGACGACTTTCATCGAAGAGATGAAGGCCTCGGGATTTGTCGCCGATGCCATCAAGCGCAGCAACCAGTCGGCCGCCGTCGCGCCGGCCGCGCCGAAATAAGCCACAGGGCTTTTTAGCGCGGTCCTTGCAGAGTTCCCTGTTCGGAGGTCAACTTGGCCTCCGTTCAAGGGGGAGTCCATGCGGAAGTATGTCGTCGTCATCGCCGCCGCGTTGTTGTTCAGCCTGACCGCGGCCTTCGCCGATCCGGTCGGCAGTTATTTTGTCGAAGGCACCGATCCGGGCAAGCCGGGCAGCAAATATACCGGCACGGTCACGGTCGAGAAGTCCGGCGAGACCTACAGCGTCGTCTGGGTGATCGGCGGTACGCGCTACGTCGGCACCGGCATCGGCAACAAGGACTTCATTGCGGTGTCGTACCGCTCCGGTAACCAGACCGGACTGGCGCTCTATGGTCCCCAGGGCAGCGGCTGGGCCGGCGTCTGGACCTATGCCGGCGGCACCCAGATGGGCACCGACCGCTGGGTGCGGCGCTGACGGCGTCGCACGGAGCGGCGAGGGCCGCGCTAGTCCAGCTTGGCGCCGGTGTCTTTCACGACCCGCCGCCATTTGGCCGTTTCGGCTGCCAGGAAGGTCTTGAAGGCATCCGGCGAAGCGCTTGACGTCGCCAACATGCCGGCGTCGCTCATGAGCTTGCGGGTATTCGGGTTGCTCATGGCCTCGACCACGGCGGCATGCAGCTTGGCGACGATCGGCTGCGGCGTGCCGGCGACGGTGAAGAGGCCTTGCCAGGACGAACTGACATTATCCGGAAAACCCTGCTCGACCATGGTGCGCACCTCGGGCAACTGCGCGAGCCGGTCGCGGGTGGTGACCGCGAGTGCCTTCAGGCTGCCGGCCTTCACATGCCCGATGGCGGACGAAAACGTGACGAACATCACGTCGACATGGCCGGCCACGAGATCGTTGAGCGCCGGGCCTGCGCCGCCTTTATAGGGAACCTGAAGCATGTCCAGGCCGGCGGTGCGGCGGAACTGCTCCATCTCCAGCGCATTGAGGGTGCTGATGCCGGCCGCACCGTAATTGATCTTGCCGGGCCGCGCCTTCACGTAGTCGATCATCTCCTTGACCGAATTCGGCGGAAACTTGTTGCTGGCGACCAGAATGCCCGCGGTCTCCGCGGCGATCGAGATGGGGATGAAGTCACGCTCTGGCGCCACGGCCAGATCGCGATAGAAGTTGGGATTAATCGCGGTCGTCCCGACATTGCCGAAGAACAGCGTATAGCCATCGGGAACTGCGCGTGCGGCCATTTCCATGCCGATATTGCCGGCCGCGCCGCCGCGATTGTCGATCACGATCTGCTGGCCGAGCACTTGCGACATGCCGGGCTGGACCATCCGCATCGCGAGGTCGGTCGCGCCGCCCGGCGCGAACGGCACGATCACGCGGATCGGCTTGGTGGGATAGGCGGCCGGGTCCTGGGCGGCGGCCGGGTAGACCGCACCCAAGAGGATCGCGACGCACAGCAACAGACCGCTCATTGGTTTCGACATTGTTTTTCTACTCGTTTGGTTTCGGCGGGACGGGCGGTAAAGGCGAGGCCGGTGCGTCGAGCACCTGCCTGATCTTGCACGCCAGCACGCCTTCGATCAATGGCTTGGTGATCAATTCGGTGCCGCGGTCGAGGCGGCCGTGGTGGACGATGGCGTTGCGGGAATAGCCGGTCATGAAAATGACCCGGGTGCCCGGCCGGCGTTTCTCGACTTCGGTGGCCAGTTCGCGGCCGTTCTTGCCGGGCAGCACCACGTCGGTCAGCATCAAATCGAACGGTTTGTCGGCCTCGAGCAGCTTCAGCGCCGAGGCCGCATCCCTGGCCTCGAGAATTTGATAGTTCAGGTCCCGCAATATTTCGGACGCGTATTGGCGAACGCCGTCATCGTCCTCGACGATCAGGATGGTCTCGCCTTGGCCGCGATCGGAGCTGCCTTCGGTGTCTATCGGAATGGTGGCGTCGTCGCCGTCATGGCGCGGCAGATAAAGCTTGATCGTCGTGCCTTCGCCGCGCTCGCTGTAGATTTTGACGTGACCGCCCGACTGTTTCATGAAGCCGTAGACTTGGCTCAGGCCGAGGCCGGTGCCCTTGCCGGTCTCCTTGGTGGTGAAGAACGGCTCGAACGCCTTCTCGACCGTCTCCGCCGACATGCCGATGCCGTTGTCGGTGATGGCGATCAGTACATATTGCCCCGGACCGATGCCGTCGTGCTGGCGGCAGTATTCTTCGTCCAGGTAGGCATTGCTGGTTTCGATGGTGAGCTTGCCGCCCTCCGGCATGGCGTCGCGCGCGTTCAAAGCCAGATTGAGCAGCGTCGCCTCCATCTCGGATGCGTCGACCTCGATGTTCCAGGCGCCGGCGCCGCCGATGGTCTCGAGCTGTACGGTTTCGCCGAGCGAACGCGTCAGCAGGTCGGACATGCCGGCGATCAGCCTGTTGGCATCGACCGAGCGCGGGTTGAGTGGCTGGCGGCGCGAGAAGGCGAGCAGGCGCTGGGTCAATTGCGCCGCGCGCTGAGCGCCGGTCAGCGCGTTGTTGAGCGCGCGTTCGGCGCGCGCTTCGACCACGCCGCGCTTGGCGATGCCGAGATTGCCGATGATGATGGTGAGCAGATTGTTGAAGTCGTGGGCGACGCCGCCGGTCAACTGGCCGACGGCTTCCATTTTCTGTGCCTGGCGTAGCGCCTGTTCGGCCAGATCGCGGCGCTCGGCCTCGGCGTAGAACTCCTGCGTCCGCCGCATCGTCACGAGCACGAGCATGATCAGGATGATCGTCACCGGCACGCCGAAGATCAGATGACTGCTGATCGTTTGCAGCCACTGTGTGTAAATCGTCTTGGTGTACAGACCGTCGGACATATAAAGATTGTGATACCCGAGCTTGCGGTATGAAATGCGCCGCTCGATGCCGTCCACCGACAAAGTGGTGACAATTCCGCCTTCGGGATTTTTCGCCACGTTGAGCATGAATCCGCTAGTCGGTCCGAAACGCGGAATGTTGCCGGGAGGGGCCGGATGACGGGCGAGAATAGCGCCATCGCTCCGCACCAGGGAGAAACTGGCCGTGTCGTTTTGGGCGATGCGGGCGTAAAACTCCGAGAATGTTTTCGGCAAAACGAGAACCCCGACAACGCCGGAGAACTCGCCGTCGCGCGCCGGGCGGCGGCGGCTAAGCCCGAAGATGGGCTCTTGCCTGATGCGCGGCTTCAAAACTTCGCCGACATACGTGCCGGCATCCTGCGCCGATTGCGCCTGAAAATAGTCGCGTTGGGAAACATCTATGTCCGCAGGAATCGGATAGAGCGACGACGACACCAGCGGACGGCCGGTTTTGTCCACAATGAAGACGGCGTCGATGGCGCTCACGGCCTGTTCGAGTTCGCGCAGCTTCAGGTGCAAACTATGCTCCGACGCTCTGATGTCGTCGTCGGACATGTTGCCGACGATCGCGTTGACGCTGGTGAACGTCAGGTCGACGGACTGGAACACCTTGGAGGCGTGCTCGGCGGTGATGTCCAGGGAGGCGGCAAGCTGTTCGTCGGTGCGCTCGATCGCGGTCTGGTACGTGGTCCAGGCGGCATAGGAAAACAGCCCAATAGGCAGCACGATTGATGCCACCAGCATGGTCTTGAGGAGGCGGATGGCGGCATCGCGGCGTGCGCGCATTTCAATCCCAACGGTGTCAGCCGCGGGAATGTAGGCAGATTAATCCTGTGTGAAAAGACACAAAGAGCGTCGGATCGCTTTATGCCGCCGCCAGTTCGTCGGCCGGGTCGAGCGGCAGCTTCACGGGAACTTTCCGCCTGGCCGAGAGGTCCATCGCCTTGGTCAGCATCAGGTTGCGGTGGGCCTCTTCGACGGTCGCCGCCGCGGTCGGCAGACCCATGGAGACCCGGTTGAGCCAGCTCACGGTTTCGTCCGCCATCGGCCCGCGCAATTCACCGAGCGCCATGTCGCCGGGCGGATAGCTGCCCATGAAATCGACGAGGCGCGTCTGGTCCGGCGCGTAGCCTTCGCTCTGCGCTTTCGACACCGCCAGCACGATGTCGCGGTGGGTGTCGTCGATGGTCAGCACGCCGGTGGAGCCGACGATACCGACCTCCAGCGAATAGACCGCGCCCGGCCATGTGACCGGCAGCGCCCAGGAGATATTGAGGTGATAGATGGTGCCATCGCTGAAGGTGATCATGCCGGCGGTGGCGTCGATGCCCTTGTACAGCGGGCCCAGCACTTTATCGATCGAGCGGGCATAGACCTCGACCGGCGTCTTGCCTTCGAGGCACCACATGCAGATGTCGAGCGCGTGCGTGCCGGAAATCACCATCGGCGAGATCGTCGAGGGATCGTCGGTGCGCTTGTAGTTGTCGATCGCCACCAGGCGATTCATGAAAGCGCGCGACGTCACCAGCGTGACCTCGCCGAGCGCGCCGGTGCGGCACTTTTCCTTGGCCGCCAGCCAACGGCGGCGGAAGCGCTGAGTGTAGCCGACCACGGCGTCGATCTTGGCGTCCTTGATCAGTTTGAGCACCGTGGCCGACTCCGCCAAGTTGGTCGCCAGCGGCTTTTCGATCAGCATCGGCAGGCCACGCTCGATCGCCGCCATGATCGGCGCGACATGCAGGTGCTCGTCGGTCGCGATGATGACCGCGGTCGTTTCCGGCCGGTTGATCAGTTCGACATGGCTCTGCGTCACGAAGTCGGCGCTGATCTTGGGACCGACTTCGCCGGCGCGGTTCGGGTTGCGCTCGGCCAGCC
>JANMSZ010000432.1:0-2694 GCA_031389925.1 Hyphomicrobiales bacterium
GCAGCTTGTCGAGTTCGTAGAACGGCTTTGGCTCTTGGTTGTAGTGCATGTGGGCGTCGAAAATTTCCAGCCGCTCCTGAGCGAGTGCTCCGGAAATCCCGAATGCCGCCACCAGCAGCGTCGCAATCATTCTGTGCCGAAAAGCCATAGTCCGCTCACCCCACGATGCCATTGATCAACAATCCATTCGGGACATTAGTCCATTGTTAACTATATGGCGGCGCAGGGGCCAATCGGCCCGTTTATCCGCCCTGCGCAACTTTAAGCTTAAGGCGGTCTTTACGGCGCACGTGGCTCATTGGCCAGACCAGAACGGGGTTAGCTGACCGAGACCAGAATGGGACTGTTTGTGCGCGCTTTTCCGCGCCGGAATCTAATTGCGATCGCCGTCGGCATCGTGCTCGCCGCCGTGCCTTTGATCGCATTCGATTTCTGGCTCGGCGGATTGATCGACCGGCAAGGGCAGGCGGAGGTTGAAACCTCGGCCAAGCGTGCGGTTGCGCTCGCCGAGTCCCGTACCCTTCAAACGATCGGCGCGCTCAATGAATTGGCTATGCGCGGTGTCGATTCCTGCCGGCTCGACCACGTCGATGCTATGCGGCATGCCACATTCGAGTCGACGCCGATCAAGGAAATCGGCGTTGTTGGTCCGGATGGCCAGACGCTGTGCACGGACCTTGGCCTGCCGCTCGGCGAGCGCAAGCAGCTTTCCTCAGAGCCCCTGACGGGCGCCGAAGGCCATTTCCTCGACGTCATTCAGATCGTCAATGGCCAACAGATGGTGCGCTTCCGCCGCTCCGCAGGCTCCGGGCCGAACGAAATCGCGGCGCTCGTCCCAGCGGGGTTGTTTCGACCCCTGGTCACGACGCAGGGCGGGCCGTTCAGTGCCAACGCCCGGATCTACACTGCGGCGGGCTTCGCGATCGGCAACCCGGTTGAGCACCCGGTGGAAGCGGCCGACGCCGTCTTCGTCGGCACCGCGAAGTCGGATAAATTCGGGTTCAAAGTCGAAATAGCGATGCCGCGCGAACGGGTGATCGCCAGCCACTCCGACCTGAGGTGGCTCGGCCTATTTGCCACCGGCGGCCTCGTGCTGGTCCTTGTGGTTTTTGCCGTCCTGATGCCGCGCCGTGTCGCCGGAAATCCGGTATCGGATCTCGAGCGCGCGCTCGCGGCCGGGGAGTTCGTGCCCTATTACCAGCCGATCGTCGATATCCGGTCGGGCCAATTACGCGGTGCCGAGGTTCTGGTGCGGTGGCGCAAACCGGACGGCACCCTGGTGCTGCCCAATTCGTTCATCCCGCTGGCGGAATCCAGCGGCCTCATTCTCGATATGACCCGCGACCTGATGCGCCGGGTTTGCGTCGAAGCCGGCCCCGCCCTCGGCTGCCGCCCCGGGCTCAAGATCGCCTTTAATTTCGCCGGGCAGTTGTTCGGCAACAAGTCGATCGTGAAAGACGTGCGCAATATCTTCTTCGGTTCCGAGATCAAGCTGTCGCAAGTCGTTCTGGAGCTGACCGAACGCGATCCGATCGAGAATTTCACCGAAACACGCCAGAACATTGCCGCGCTGCAGGGATTGGGCGTGCGCATCGCCATCGACGACGTCGGTACCGGCCACAGCGGACTGTCTTACATGCTCAAGCTCGGCGTCGACATCATCAAGATCGACAAGATGTTCGTCGACGCCATCGGCACCGACCGCAACTCGACCACCATCGTCGAGACGCTGGTCGATCTCGCCCATAACATGCGGATGGATGTCGTGGCCGAAGGCGTCGAGAACTTCGAGCAGGTGATGCACCTGCGCGAACTGGGCATTCGCTCGGCGCAAGGCTATGTGTTTGCCCCGCCGCTGCCGGGCAGGGCCTTCCTCGACCTGGTCGAAGCCCTGGATCCGCTTCCCGTCGCTGCGTTGGACGAGAAACTGACCGCCGTGCGCACGCGCGCCGCCTGATTGTCATCCAACGGGAAAAGGATGCAAATGAAAAAGGGCGGCCTCGCGACCGCCCAGTTAAAACGCCACGCGGGAGGAACGTCCGGGCCGGCGGCTAAGGCTGTCGGCCCACGTGTGCGAAAATCGTATTGACAGTCGGCCACGGGCGCCCCGATTCGTCAATTTAATTTAGCGGATTTGTGACGGTATTTACGCGCTGATCAATTCTTTTTCGATCGCGGCGATCACGCGCGGATCGCCGGGCTCGACCGCGGAGGTAAAGCCCGCCTTCAAGTGGCCGTCACGGCCGATCAGGTATTTGTGGAAATTCCAGCGCGGCGCCTCCAGCGGACGCTCGAGCGCGGCCCATTTGTAAAACGGATGCGCGTCGCGGCCTTTCACCGTCGCCTTTTCGGTGAGCGGGAAGGTGACGTGGTATTCCTCGTGCGCGATCTTGACGATGTCGCTGGCGCCGCCCGGCTCCTGGCCGCCGAAATCGTTGGACGGCACGCCGAGCACCGCCAGGCCCTTGTCGCGATAGCGCGTCCACAACGCCTGCAGGCCGGTATATTGCGGGGTGTAACCGCATAGCGACGCCGTGTTGACCACCAAAATCGGATGGCCGGCAAAGGCCGAGAGCAGGATCTCGTTGCCGTCCAAGCCTTTGAAGGTAAAGGCATAGGCCGTGACGCGGCTCATCGACTGGGCCTGCGCCAGACGCGGCGACAGCAGGGTGAAGGCGCCCAGCAGCAATAGAT
>JANMSZ010000443.1:0-17001 GCA_031389925.1 Hyphomicrobiales bacterium
CACCCCGAGACGGCGCAAAAACGGCTCGTTCTCGCGATGCGCCTTGGCGGTGTAGACGACGTCGTAACCGTCATCGAGCCAGCGCGACACCAGAGTCTCGATCAGTGTGGGCGAATGCTGGCCGTCGGCGTCCATGAACAAGACGGCGCCGAGCCGGGCGTGCTCGAGACCGGCGAGGAGGGCGGCCTCCTTGCCGAAATTGCGCGATAGCGTGACGACCTGGATGTCGAGCGGCATGGCCGGCAGCGTCTGGGCGACGCGGCTCGAGTCATCCCGGCTGCCGTCGTCGACATAAATGACCTCCATGGCGAGGCCGTGCTTGACCTTGAGAAACCGTGCGACCTCGGCGATGCGCTCGTGCAGCCGGACGAGGCCCTTGGCCTCGTTGTACATCGGAACTACAACCGAAAGTCCGGGCAGCGGCCCGGATTTGGACCGCCCCGCGGCCCGGGATTTGGCCGGTTTCGTCGCCATTCTCGTCAACCTGTCGTAATTCGTTTCGTGCCGATCTATACCGCACCGGCGCGGCCCTGTCGCGCCCGTCCGAAGTGTGGTTTTTGAGGCACGATCATGCGCCAACAAGATGCTATGTAGCGACGATGATTCCGGCGCCCCTCCAGAATATCCTCGACCGTCTCAGCGTGGCCTGGCACGAGCGCGCCATCGCGCTCAAGGCGATCAGTTTCGCCTTTGTCGGCGTCATCAATACCGTCATCGATTTCAGTATTTTCTGGACCGCGGCGACCTATCTGCAATGGCCGCTGGTGCCGGCCAACGTGCTGGCCTGGCTGGTGGCGGTGTCGTTTTCCTATGCGATGAACTCCTTCACCACTTTCGGCCCGGAGTCGGGCGGCATCCTGCGCTGGCGCGACTATGGCACCTTCATCGCCTCGGGCGTCGCCGGTATGGTCGCCAGCACGACGACCTTGTTTGTGCTGTCCTACGTGCTGCCGGTGCTCGTCGCGAAACTGATCTCGATCCTGGTCAGTTTCGTGGTCAACTTCTCACTGTCCCACTTCGTGGTCTTCAAAGCGCGGCCGCCAAATGGCCAATAACTGCGGCCATAATTGCGGTCAATAACCGGAGTTCGTGATGCAACACGACGACAATCTCACAGCCAAACTGCCGAATTTCGTCACGCATCTCGAATGCGCCATGACCGGCGAGCGCCATGAAGCCGATCAAATCCATAATCTGTCGCGCGCGAACAAGCCGCTGCTGGTGCGCTACGATCTCGCCGGCGTGAAGCAGGCGCTGACAAAAGAAAAGCTGGCGCAGCGTCCGCCGGATCTGTGGCGCTATCGCGAATTACTGCCGGTGCGCGACCCGGCGAACATCGTCAGCCTTGGCGAAACCATGACTCCGATCGTGAGCATGCCGAAACTGTCGGCCAAGCTCGGCGGCGGCGAGATATTGGTGAAAGACGAAGGCCGCTTGCCCACGGCGTCGTTCAAGGCGCGCGGTCTGGTGATGGCGGTGTCGATGGCCAAGGCGCTCGGCATCAAGCACATGGCGATGCCGACCAACGGCAATGCCGGCGCGGCGCTGGCGGCTTATGCGACCCATGCCGGCATCAAGACCACGATCTTCTGTCCGGAAGACACGCCCGAGGTGAACGTCAGCGAGATCGCGCTGCAAGGCGCCGCGGTCTATCGCGTCAACGGCTTGATCGACGATTGCGGCAAGATCGTCGGCGAGGGCAAGGCGAAGGTCGGCTGGTTCGACACCTCGACCCTGAAGGAGCCGTACCGGATCGAAGGCAAGAAGACGATGGGCCTTGAGCTCGCCGAGCAACTCGGCTGGCAGGTGCCGGACGTGATCTTCTATCCGACCGGTGGCGGCACCGGTCTGATCGGCATGTGGAAGGCTTTCGCCGAGCTGGAAGAAATCGGCTTCATCGGCAGCAAACGCCCGCGCATGGTCGCGGTGCAGGCCTCCGGCTGTGCACCGATGGTCAAAGCGTTTGAAGATGGCACCGAACACGCGCCGCGCTGGGAAAATGCCCACACCATCGCCTCGGGCATTCGCGTGCCTCAGGCGGTCGGCGATTTTCTGATTTTGCGGGCCGTGCGCGAAAGCGGCGGCTTCGCTATTGCGGTCGATGACGACGCCATCACCGCGGCGCTCAATGAAATGGCGAAGGAAGAAGGCTTCCTGTTGTGTCCGGAAGGCGCCGCGACCTACGCCGCCTACAAGCAGAGCCTGGCCGACGGCCGCGTCAAAAAGACCGATCAAGTCGTGCTGTTCAACTGCGCCAGCGGCCTGAAATATCCGCTGCCGCCCGTGCACCGCACCCTGGATCGCCACAAGCCGATTGATTTCGCGTCGTTGTAAGTGGATGATTTCTCTCGAAGCGGCCGTCAGTGCTCGCTCGGGAGGATACGATGAAAAAGCTGATGCTTGCCGCCGCCGTGGCAATGCTGGCGGTTGCCACGTCCGCCGCTGCGCAGAACTATCCGTCTAAGCCCATTACGATGATCGTGCCGTTCGCGGCCGGCGGGCCGACCGACGCGCTGGCGCGTGTACTCGGCGACCGCATGCGCCAGGCGCTCGGGCAGACGATGGTGATCGAGAATGTCACCGGCGCCGGCGGCACCATCGGCGTCACCCGCGCGGTGCGCGCCGCGCCCGATGGCTACACGCTGAGCGTCGGGCATCTCGGCACCCACGTCATCAACGGCGCGATGTACACGCTGCCGTTCGATCTGATCAACGATCTCGATCCCATCGCGCTGGTCGCCAGCAATCCGATGATGATCGTGTCGAAGAACGATGTCCCGGCAAAAAATCTGAAAGAGCTGATCGCCTGGATCAAAGCCAATGAAGGCAAGGTGACCGCGGGCACGGCGGGCGTCGGCTCGGGGTCGCATTTCTCCGGCATTTTCTTCGAGCAGTTGATCGGTACACATTTGCGATTCGTGCCGTATCGCGGCACCGGTCCTGCACTGCTCGACCTCGTCGCCGGGCAGATCGATATCATCGTCGATCAGGCGTCGAATTCGCTGCCGCAGGTGCAGGCCGGAAAAATTCGCGCTTACGCCGTCACCGACCAGAAACGCTTGGGGGCGGCGCCTGACGTTCCAACCGTCGCAGAGGCCGGTCTTCCCGCACTGCAAATCGAATTGTGGTCGGGCATCTGGGTGCCGAAAGGGACACCGAAAGACATCGTCGCCAAACTCAATGGCGCGATCGTCGAAGCCTTGGCCGATCCGGCGGTGAAGAAGCGCTTCGCCGAAGTCGGTCTCGACGTTCCGCCGGTCACGCAGCAGAAGCCGGAAGCGCTCGCCGCGCATCAGCAGGCCGAGGTGAAGAAGTGGTGGCCGATGATCAAGGCCGCCAACGTCAAGGCGAATTGATCTCCCGGGCCGTCGCCCTTCGAGGCTCGGCTTTCAGCCGAGCGCCTCAGGGTGACGGCGCTTGGCGCTTGCCCAGTGATGCGTGGAATTGATACACGGCGGAGGCGCTTATGCCGGGCGCTGCATGCCGTGAGATTCCTTTGCCGCGAAAGCCGCTTCTCTCCACTGCCGCGCTTGTCCTCGTCGTCGGATTTGCCGTGTTGTTTCTGGCCGGCGGCGGCCGCTTCACCGTCGGCCTGACGCTGCGGCCGATCGTCGATGAATTGGGCTGGGGCCGCAGCGAACTGGGCTTAGCGGTTGCGCTGTTTCAGGTCGTCTCGGCCGCAGGCATGTTTGCCGCCGGCTATCTCGCCGACCGCAAGGGGCCGCGGCTGGTGCTCGGCGGTGGACTGCTCGTCAGCGCCGTTGGCATCGGCCTGATGGGCCTGATGTCGGAGCCATGGCACGCGCTCGTTCTGTATGGCGTGGTCTATGCGCTTGGCAGCGGCGCGGCATCGATGACCCCCGTCGGCGTCATGGTGACCCGCGCCTTTCCGCAACGCACCGGCATCGCGAACGCGGTTGTCATGTCAGGCATGAGCGTCGGTCAGCTTGTGATGATCGCGATGCTGGCGGCGGCGTTGCTCACGGTAAGCTGGCGTTCGGTTTACCTGCTGATCGGTCTCGCCAATTTGGCGCTGGTGCCGTTGTTGTTTTTTGCCATCCCGAACGTCACGGCGGCGGAGTCCAAAGCAGCGCGGCCGGATGAAGGGCTCAATCTGCGGCAAGCTGCGCGTACGCGGCAGTTCTGGCTGTTGCTCATCATCTACGCCATTTGCGGCTTTGATGATTTTTTCGTCAGCACTCACGTCGTCGCTTTCGCGCAGGATCGCGGCGTCGACGCTTTCTTTGCTGGAAACCTGTTGGCGTTCATGGGGCTCACCGGTCTGGTCGTCGTCGTCGCCGCCGGCGCTTTCAGCGATCGCTTCGGCCCGGTATTGCCGACGGTCTTGGCCTTCGCCGCTCGCGTCGTGGTGTTTGCGCTGATTTTGGTGGATCAATCAGCTACTTCCGTTGCCGTATTCGCGCTGGTGTTCGGCGCCACCTTCATGGTGACGGCGCCGCTCACGGTGGTGTTCGTGCAGCAGAGCTTCGGCAGCCGTCATCTCGGCGCGCTCACCGGGCTGATCACGATGGTGCATCAGGTGTTCGGCGGTCTCGGCGCCTATCTCGGCGCCGCGCTGTTCGACCACCGTGGCAGCTACGACCTCGCCTTCGCGATCATGGGCGCGGTGTCGCTGGTGGCCGTGGTATTGACCTTGATGCTGCGGCGTCCGGCTTACAGTCCCGCTTCGAGCTTGGCGTAGAGCGGGTTGTCTTTCGAAAACACATAGTCGAGGTCGGCCACAGCCACGGCTTCGGCGCCGTTTTCGCGCAGGAAGCTGGTGAGCGCATAAACCTGGTCGGGCGGGCAGTGCAGCGTCAACATGCCCGACGAGGTAGGTCCGCCGAACGGCGTGGCGACGCCGAATTTCTGTTTCGCCGTCTCCACCAGCGCGGCGTCGCACGTGGCAAAGCGCGACCGTACCTCGCGGAACGCGCGGGCGCGCGCCTGCGCGGCGATGCGGTCGAGAATGACGCGCGCGGTCTCGCGCTGGCTTGCGTCCCAAACGGCGCCGCGCGCCGCCACCAGATTGGCCTGCGAGCGCAAAATGATGCCGTCATCGACGATCTTTAGCCCGTTGGCGGAAAGCGTCGCCCCTGTGGTGGTGATGTCGACGATCAACTCGGCGCTGCCGGCCGCCGGTGCGCCCTCGGTCGCGCCCGAACTCTCGACGATGCGATAGTCGACGACGCCCTGCGCCGCGAAGAAGCCGCGCGTCAGGTTGATGTATTTGGTCGCCACCCGCATCTTGCGGCCGTGGTGATGACGAAACGACGTCGCGACGTCGTCGATGTCGGCCATGGTGCGCACGTCGATCCAGGCCTGCGGCACCGCGACCACGACAGTCGCGAAACCAAAGCCGAGGCCTTCGATCAGAACGACGCGCCTGTCGGCGTCCGGCATCTGCTCGCGCACAAGATCTTCGCCGGTCACGCCCATGTGCACGGTGCCGGCCGCGAGCTGCGCGGTGATTTCGCCGGCCGAGAGATAGGCGACCTCGACGCCGTCGAGCCCGGCCACGGCGCCGCGGTAGTCGCGCGCGCCGCGCGGTTTGACCAGCGACAGCCCCGAGCGGGCGAAGAAGGCTTCGGCGTTTTCCTGCAACCGGCCCTTGGCCGGCACGGCGAGCACCAGAGGCGAACTCATGATGCGCCTCCATAGGCCGCGAGGCGTTCAATCCACACCGCGAAGCCGATCGCGGGTGTCTGTTCGTTGCTGCCGAGACGCGCCAGCAACCCGTCATAGCGGCCGCCCGCCACCAGCGGATCGCCGGTGCGCGCGGGGTCGGCCAGTTCGAACACGAAGCCGGTGTAATAGTCGAAGCCACGGCCGAATCCGGTCGAGAAGTGCACGCGCTTGAGATCGATGCCCTGCGCGGCGAGGAATCCATTGCGGCTTTCGAACAGATCAAGCGCCTGCGCCATCGCGCCGTTCATGCCGGCTTCGGCGCTAAGCGCGCGCAGTTCGCCGGCGGCTTCATCGGGATCGCCGGCGATGGCGAGGAAGCGCTCGATCACCGCGCGCACTTCCTGCGGCAGCTTGGCGCCGGCGCCGAGCGCGGACTGTTCGAGAAAGCGTTCGGCGATCTCGGCGACCGAGCGGCCGCCGACCGCGTTGATGCCGGCAATCGACAAGAGGTCAGTGACCAGCGCGTGCGCGCCTTTCGGGTTAGCGCCGGCCAGCGCCGCCAGCACGCCCTGATATTCCGGCCGCGCGTTGTTGCCGCCGAGCACCAGGCGGTCGAGGTCCTGCGCCAGGTTGCTCTTGCGATTGAAATCCTTGATCAGGCGCCGCTTCCAGGCCGGCGGCAGATCGAGCCCGGCCACCAGCGCGGCGAACAGCGCGACGTCGCCGGTTTTGATGTCGGGTGAGGCGAGGCCGTAGCCGGCGGTGGCTTCAAGGCCAAGCGCCAGCATCTCGGCGTCGGCGGCGGCCTTGTCGGCGCGGCCGAAGGATTCGATGCCGGCTTGCAGGAATTCGGCGGGCTGGTCGGAGCGATGGCGGAAAACCGGACCGAGATAGCAGAAGCCGGCGGGCTGGCCCGCGGCCGGGGAGGCCAGATAATCGCGCGACACCGGGATGGTCAGGTCGGGCCGCAGGCAGAATTCGCCGCCGCCCGGCGCGGTCGTCAGATACATCCGGTTGCGGATGTCCTCGCCGGACAGGTCCAGAAACGGCTCCGCCGGCTGCAGGATGGCCGGCGCCACGCGGGCATAGCCGGCGCGCTCGTAGGAGGCGACGAGCGCCTCCGCCCGCGCATCCGCGCCTTTCGCCTTCGTGATCACGCTCGCGTCCATTGGCTGTCCAAAACTCACTGAAACTGGCCGCCCTTTAGCACGTGAGCTTTAAGGATTCGACGCCGATCGGCGAGCGCCCTTAACGATGGCGTGGCCCAAATGCTTGGTGTCGTTAACGAATTTCCACGTAAGACAATTTCAACATAACCATCGTTAACTGTAATGGGTTAGGGACCATTCGTTATGACCGAAACCGTACCGCGCGCCGTCGTCGAGGCCTTTTACAAGGCCTACGCCGTCCGCGATGCCGAAAAGATCGCGGAATTCCTCGACGACAACGTGGAATGGACCATCAGCGGCCCGGTCGACGTTTTGCCGTTCTGCGGCAAGCGGCACGGCAAGGCGGCGGTGCTCGAACTGATCGAGCAGAGCGTCCCGGCCGTCTTCGAGGTCTTCAGCTTTATTTCGGACAGCATGGTGATCGACGGCGACCAGGTGGCGACGCTCAATCGCCTGGCGGCGACCGGCCGCGACGGCCGGATCATCCGGTACCGGCTGGCGCACTTCATGCGGTTCCGCGCCGGCAAGGTGATCGAAAACCTGTCGCTGCTCGATAGCTTCGACGCGGCCGAGCAGGTGCTGGGGCATCCGCTCGCGGTTCATGATGCTTCTATCGGAAATTCCGTCGCGGTCTGAACAGAAGGATTTGTTGATGGCCGATACCGTCTCACGTGCCGTGGTCGACGCCTTCTTCAAAGCCTATGCGGCGCGCGACCCGCAGGAGCTCGGCGCATTCCTGCACGACGACGTGGTCTGGAGCATCAGCGGCCCGGTCGAAGTCTTGAGCTATTGCGGCACGCATCGCGGCAAGGCGGCCGTGCTGGATTTGATCTTGCGGGTGGTGCCGTCGATATTCCGCTTCACAAGCTACAAGCGGGAAGCCCTGCTGGTGGACGGCGACCAGGTGGCGATGCTCAATCGCCGGTCGGCGCAACGGACCGCCGACGGCCGCGTGATCAGCTATCGGGTCGCGAACTTCCTGCGCTTTCAGGATGGCAAGGTGATCGAGAATCTCTCATTGCTCGACAGCTTCGATGCGGTCGAGCAGGTGTTGGGATATTCGCTGACCGTGCGCGTGGGCCCTCACGTCGACACCGGCACTGTGGTCGCGCTCTAGGCGCTCCGCCAAACCTAACGGCCAACCTAACAGCTATGTGATTTCCCTCAGCCGACGGCATGGTATCATTGCGGCCGTGCCATCCGCGATGGAGTCGCTTCATGCGCCGCCGCTTTGCCTTCGCCGCATTCCCTTTGATTTTTGCCAATTTGATCTACGTATTGCCCGCTTTTGCCGTCGATATGCCCGCCCGCAAGCCCGGCCTGTGGGAACTCAAAATGGTGTTCGAAGGCCGCCAGATGCCGGCGACGACGATGAAGCAATGCACCGATGCCGCGTCCGACAAGGTGATGAATTCCAACTTCGGCGGAATGAACCAGGAATCCTGCTCCAAGCAGGATGTCACGAAATCCGCCACTGGCATGATCATCGATTCGGTCTGCAAATTCGGCGAGAGCACCACGGCGACGCATGCCGTGATCACCGGCAGTTTCGACAGCGCCTATTCCGTCAACATCACGTCGACGCGCCAGGGCGGGCCGCCGACGCCGGGGGTCCCTGCTGGCGCCGCGACGCACATGAAGATCGAGGCGAAATGGCTCGGCGCCTGCGCCGCCGGTCAAAAACCGGGCGACGTGATCATGCCCAACGGCATGACGATGAACGTGCTCGATATACCGAAAATGCCTGGCGCGCCGAAACGGCCCTAAGCGCGCGCACGTGCCGGCGTGGTGGCTTCGCGTTCGTTACTTTCCGCCGGCTCTATATTCTGCATCGGCTGGACGTTCTGCTCCGGCTGAGCCCCCTCGACGAACTGGGAGTTCTGGCCCTGCGACTGCTGCGCCGCCATGACCGGTGCATTGTATTGCTGTGGCTGTGCCTGCGCGTCGGCAGGTTCGGCGTCGTTACTGCCAGGCTCAATGTCGTGCGGCGGCGCTGGACCCGAAGGCGCCTGCAAGGGCGGCGCTGCGGATGCTTCCGCTGCCGTTTGTTGGGCATGCGGCGTCGTGCTCGCATGCACCGTGACGTCGACGGTCATGCCTTGAAAAGCGCCCATCGTACCGTCGAATGTACCCGCAATCGGAATTGCCTGGGATGGATCGCGCGTCACCGCGACGCGAATGAGATTCTGGCCCGCGATCAAGCCGTTGGTCGGGTCGTATTCGACCCAGCCGGCGCCCGGCAGATAGACGTCGGCCCAGGCGTGCGTCGCGCCGGAGCCCTGCATCGCGCCGTTAGCGCCGTCCAACGCCGGGTCGTACAGATAGCCGGTAATGAAGCGCGCGCCGAAGCCGAGGCTGCGCACTGCTTCAATGAACAGCAAAGCGAAGTCGCGGCAGGTGCCGCTGTTCATTTGCAGCGTCTCGAGCGGCGTTTGCGTACCTTCCTCGAACCGGGTGTTGTAGGCGAACTCGTTCTTGATCGCGGCATTCATGTTCGACAGCAGATTATAGGTCGACATGAAACGGCCGGAAACGAAGCGCTTGGCCCAGGCATCGACCAGGCCGTTTGGATCTGGATAGTGGCGATCAAGAAGCCGGCCGAGATCGCTGCGGTCGTTGGCCGAATAGATGAAGGGATAGAGTTGCGCCTCGGGCGAGATCGGAAACACCGGCCGGGTCAGTCCGTAATGTTCGAGATGCAGCGTGCTGACTATCAGCAATTCGGACGCGTGCTGGCCAAATTCGACCTGTGCGACGGAATTGCCGAATACATCATGCATCCATCGCGTTTCGCCAGGCGGTGACAGCGTCAACTCGGCTGCCACCAGGCGAAGATCGTGGCTGTCGCGCGGCCGCAGCATCAGGCGGTGTGTGCCGAATTTGACCTGTGCGGAATAGCTGTAACGGGTCTCGTGGCGTACCGTTAAATACTTCATGCGATGCCGTGCTGCCTTCGGTCGGTCATAGCGGGCCGGTTAATCTCGGGTGCCGCCGTCGGCTTGGCAAGGTGCGCGGCTCGGCTCCGTTGCCTCGGTTTTCTTGACGGGATCGTCGATTTGGGGCGTCTTTGCAGGCACCAACGGGATCGGCGCCGGCTCTAAATGACTGCCGGTGTGGCGCTGCATCGCAATAGGTATGGGATAGCACCAACGCTCGAACACGATTTTTTCCCCCGCTGAAGCTGCGTCATGTGAATGCGCAGAGGCGAGGTTGGTTCCAATAACCTTGGTGATCAGGTCAGTTGATGGCGGGCGAGCAGGGCGCGAACCTCTGCGACCAGGTCAGCTTCCTTGACCGAAAACTGGGCTTCGGTCTGTTTCTTGAGGTATTCGTCGCGGTCCTTGATGGCGGTCAGGTTGGCGCCGAGGATCAGATCCTTGATCAGCACCTCGCCGCGCGCGGCCTCGTCGCTGCCTTGGATGACGACGCAAGGGCTGTTGCGCCTGTCGGCATATTTGAGCTGATTGCCCATGTTCTTCGGATTGCCGAGATAAAGTTCGGCGCGGATATCGGCCGCGCGCAACGACGACACCATGCGTTGATAATCGGCAATCCGGTCGCGGTCGAACACGGTGACGACGACGGGGCCGGGGACTTTCTTGCTGTCGAGCTTGCCGAGCGCGGTCAGCGCCGCCTGCAGCCGCGACACGCCGATGGAGAAGCCGGTGGCCGGCACCGGCTCGCCGCGGAAGCGCGACACCAGTCCGTCGTAACGTCCGCCGCCGCCGACCGAGCCGAACCGCACCGGACGGCCTTTGTCGTCCTTGATCTCGAAGGTGAGTTCAACTTCGTAGACCGGGCCGGTGTAGTACTCGAGACCGCGGACGACGGAGGGATCGATTACGATTCTTCCATCATCATAACCCGCAGCGGAAAATATGTTCCTAATCTCTTTAAGCTCAGCCACGCCTTGCCCGCCGAGAGTATTACCTTCAACAGCCGTCTCGAAATTCGCAATCGTGACCTCGTTGGCCGACGCCAAGCTCCTGCTGCCAGACCCACGCTCGCCCCATCCAGTAAAGTTGATGATGCGAGTGATTTGAATGTCGGTTAGATCAGCGCCTTTTGTGAAATCTCCGGACTCGTCTTTACGACCTGGGCCTAACAAATATTTTATGGCTTCCTCACCTAATCGATCCAACTTATCGATTGCACGCAAAACTGTGAGACGCTTGCCTGCGTTTGCCTCACCGCCAAGGTCAACAGCCTCCATCACGCCGTCGAGAACTTTCCGGTTGTTCACCTTCACCACATAGCTGCCGCGCGGAATGCCGAGCGCTTCCATCGTATCAGCCGCGAGCATGCACATCTCGGCGTCGGCAGCCATCGACGCGCTGCCGACCGTGTCGGCATCGAACTGCATGAACTGGCGGAAACGGCCGGGGCCCGGCTTCTCGTTACGGAACACATAGCCGTAGCGATAGGAGCGATAAGGCAGCGCGAGGTTCTGGTAATTCTGCGCGACATAGCGCGCCAGCGGCGCGGTCAGGTCATAGCGCAGCGACAGCCACTGCTCGTCGTCGTCCTGGAACGAGAACACGCCTTCGTTCGGCCGGTCCTGGTCGGGCAGGAATTTGCCGAGCGCGTCGGTGTATTCGATGGCCGGCGTCTCCACCAGCTCGAAACCGTAGCGTTCGAATTGGAGGCGGATCGTCTCCACCATCGCGCGCGTCGCGACGATTTCGGCCGGACCGCGGTCGGCGAAACCATGTGGCAGGCGGGCCTTGAGCTTATGGGGCTTGTTGCCCGATTTGGGGTCGGTCATCGGCGCTTGAACGCAATGCGGGTTGCAATGGCTGCGTGGTAGCAGCCGCCCCGAACCCCGGCAAGGACTTGTAGCGGCTAGCGTTCCGGCGCGCCGCCTGGCGTTTGGTCTTTGGCGCTCGCGGACTGTCGCTTGGTGTTCGGCGCGCCTTCGCGCAGCACCATGTTGAGTAGCGACGTGTGGACGTGCAACTCGCCGTGCGTGTCGCCGTTGTAATCGATGAAGCCCAGCCGGCGAAATTTGTTCATGAAGAAGCTGACGCGCGAGCGCGTGGTGCCGACCATCTCGGCCAGGGTCTCCTGGCTGATCTTGGCGATCACCGGCTCCGGTCTGGTGTCCTTGCCGAAATTCGCCAGCAGCAGCAGCGTGCGGGCCAGACGCTTTTCGCTGGAATTGAATAATTGATCGACAAGGTCTTCCTCGACGCGGCTGTTGCGGTGCAGAAGATGGAGGATAAACAGTTCGGAGAACGTCGGCTCATCGTGCAGCACGCGCAGCATGGATGCCCGTTCCAGCCGCATGATCTGACAATCCGTCATGGCGGTGGCGGTGGCCAGACGCCGCGTCTGGCCGTTCAAGCAACCTTCGCCGAAAAAGTCGTCAGGTCCGATAATCGCCAACACCGCTTCCTTGCCGTTTTCGGAAGTCACGGTGATTTTGATTTTGCCTTTTTGCAGATAATAAATCGCGTCGGCGGCGTCGCCCTGCGCAAAGACGATGGCGCCGGCGGCAAATTTTGCGTTCGTCCTTCCGCTCCCTATCTTGGAGAGGAAAGCTTTCGGATCGAACGCGTTGCCCTTTTTGGTGTCGATAGCCACCCTTCACCTCTCGAATGATCGCCGCCCCAGGCGACCGCAACAAATGATCGATCTGCACAATTGGTGGTATTATTCTCCGCACCCCGGACGCCGCGCTACAATGTCGGGAATCGTACATATAATACAACAGTTGCGGGAGTTTGAATCAATTTCACGTGTTGCGCGACAAACCGCCGCTTGGTGGAATAAACCTTTGTTATGACTCAGGCGATTTCAGCCTGAGTGCGTTCGTTGCTAAGGTGTTGGCTCACGTGGAATTTTTGCCGCCGGCACAGCCGGCGTGATCTGGAGAAGACGTATGGCTTCCATTGGACCGAGTTCCATAGCGGGCGTGCCCAACGATCTCGAACCCTATTGGATGCCGTTCACTTCGAATCGTGCGTTCAAAAAGCGGCCGCGCATGGTCGTCTCCGCCAAGGACATGCACTACCTCGCGGCCGACGGCCGCAAGCTGCTCGACGGCTCCGCCGGCCTGTGGTGCACCAATGCCGGCCATAACCGCGATCCGATCGTCGCCGCGATCCAGGCCCAGGCCGCCGAACTCGACTACGCGCCGGCGTTTCAGTTCGCGCATCCCAAAGCGTTCGAACTGGCGTCGCGCGTCGCCGCCATGGCGCCTGGCGATCTCGATCATGTGTTCTTCTGCAATTCCGGTTCGGAAGCGGTCGACACCGCGCTGAAGATTGCGCTGGCGTTTCACAACGCGCAGGGCCGCGGCGGCCGCGTGCGCCTGATCGGCCGCGAGCGCGGCTATCACGGCGTCGGCTTCGGCGGCATCTCGGTCGGCGGCATCGTCAATAACCGCAAACAATTCGGCGCGCTGTTTGCCGGCGTCGATCATCTGCCGATGACCTATAACCGCGCCGAGCAGGCCTTCACCATCGGCGAGCCGGAATGGGGCGCGCATCTGGCCGACGCGCTCGACGGTCTTGTTGCGCTCCATGATGCGTCGACCATCGCCGCGGTGATCGTCGAGCCGCTGGCGGCCTCGACCGGCGTGCTGCCGGCGCCGAAGGGTTATCTCGAGCGCCTGCGCGCGATCTGCGACAAGCATGGCATTCTCTTGATCTTCGACGAAGTCATCACCGGCTTCGGCCGCATGGGCTACGCCTTTGCCGCCGAACGCTACGGCGTGGTGCCGGACATGATCACCTTCGCCAAGGGCATCACCTCCGGCAGCGTGCCGATGGGCGGCGTGCTGGTGCGCAAGGGCATCTACGACGCCTTCATGCAGGGCCCCGAGCACATGGTCGAACTGTTCCACGGCTATACCTATTCGGCGCATCCTTTGGCCTGCGCCGCCGGCCTCGCCACGCTCGATGTCTATCGTGAGGAGAATTTGTTCGAGCGCGCGCGCAAAATCGAGCCCAAATGGTGTGAGGCCGCGATGGGCCTGAAGGGCTTGCCGAACGTGCTCGACATCCGGCCGATCGGCCTCACCGTCGGCATCGATCTCGCCTCCAAGCCGGACGGCGTCGGCAAGCGCGGTTTCGAGGCGCTCGATCTGGCGTTCTACGAGCACGACCTGATGCTGCGCGCGGTCGGCGATACGCTCGCGCTCAGTCCGCCGCTGATCGTCAGCGAGGCGCAGATCGGGGAGATATTCGACAAGGTCGCGAAGATCATCAAGGCGGTGGCGTAATCGCCTGGGCGTAGGCCGGCTGCGGCAGCAAAATAGCCCAGCCGACATTGAGCACCTGATCGCCGCGCCGGAACGGCAGCATGAACGGCGGCTGCACCGCGGCGTCGGCGGCGATGTTGCGGTATTCGACCGGCAGCGCATTAAGGTCGCCCGATGTCCACACCACCACGGCGCCCCGCGCGCGCAGGTCGTTGAGATCGATCCAGGGCGCGCGCCCGGGCTTGCCGTCGATCAGCACGCGCGGGTGGCCCGGCGCGTAATGCGCGACATTGCCGCCATCCCACATACTGCCGATCACATAGGCGATAGGCTTGCCGGTCAGCGCGCGGGTGCGCTCCGACAATTCGCGCGCCAGCGCGTCGCCGGGATACAGCACCGCGCGGTAGCGGTGATCGTACAGCGGCAGCACGCCGTAATTGCCGATGAAGGCCACGGCCAGACAGGTGAAGACGATGGCCCAGATGATGCCGATCTTGGCCAAGCGCTTGTCGTCGAGCGCGCGGCGCGCCATCAGCACCAGCCAGAGCCCGACGAACAGCCACAGCGGATAGCCCCACATCGCCACCGTGCCGCGCCCGCTCAGGGCCGACAGCGCGAGCACGACGGCCACGGGTCCGAAGGCCAGCAGCGTGACGATGCGCATGTCGAAGGCGTCGGCGCCCATCGCGACCGGCGGCTCATCGGCGCGCGGCCGCGGCCAGAACAGCGGCAGCGCGATCAGCAGCGACGGGATCAGGAAGAACAACTGGCCGATGGCGAACTGGAACGGACGCCAGAGATGGTCGGTCCAGCCGCGCGACAGCACCGCGCGATGCTCGGCGTAGCCGAAGGGCAGGAAGTCGTTGGCGACCAGCCAGACCAGATGCGGCGCCATCATCGCGATCGCCGCCGCCAGCGCGATATAGGGTCCGGGCGTGGCGAAATGCTTGCGGGCGTCGCGGTCGGCTAGCATGAAGATCGCCAGCGGGATCGCCAGCACCGCGACGAAATACTTCGCCCACAGCGACAGCCCTATTGCCAAGCCCAGGAGCAGCCAGTGCCGCCATTCGCCGCCCCGCAGCGCGCGGTGGAAGGCGTAACCGGCCAGCGCCCAGAACGGCAGTTGGATGACGTCGTGGTTGAATTTGGCGGCGGTGTAATTGAAGTAGTGCAGGCCATCGAGGATGACCACGGCGACCAGCGCGCCGCGCGTGCCCGTCAGCGGCCGCGCCATCGCCCAGACCACGGCAAAGCCCGCCACGACCGCCACCTGCGCCAGCAAATAATAGGCGAAATCGTGCCCCACCAGCCGGTAGAGGACTTCGATGAGCCACCAGGGCAAAGGCGGCAGCTTGTCGTAGCCGAGCTGCCATTCGCGGCCGTAGACCAGCGCCTCGATCAGGTCGAGCGGTAGATTGGGGTACAGCGCCGCCGGCAGCGCCGTCCACACGGCGGCGTGCACGGCCAGAAAGGCGGGGAAGACCCACGGCCGCAAGGCCGCGAAACGGCTCAGCAGGTGCGAATTTCGGGCAGAAAGAGGAGCGCTCGAACCGGTCACGGGGGCTGCAAGTTCCTGAGAAAAAAGCGCGAACAGTCGTTACCATAGCAGGAATTCGTGGTTGCGCGGCGCTGCGGGCTCATGGACATTGGCCTTCAGCAACGCGAATCACTTGTCGAACCAATCACTTCTGGCCAGAGTTGCCCAGCATGCGTCGGATCAGCGCCATCTTCATCGCGGCCTGCATGGTGCTCATCGCCGGCTCCGTCGGCGCTGTGCTGTATCTCGGCCTGCGGCTCGATGCGGCGACCTCGGCTATCGTGGCTTTGTCGGCACTGACGGCGATGGCGCTCTACAACACCATCAGCAATCGGCTGCGTGACCGCGACGATCTCGGCGACCAGATCGGAGACTTGTCGCGCGGCACCGCCGATTTGGCCCGCCAGGTGGCCGAACTGGGCCGCCGTATCAACAGCGTCGAATCCCGCGTCGAATCCACCGTGACCCGCGCGCGCGGCGCCGACGACCCGATCGCGGCGGAAATCGGCGAACTGGGCGGGCTGGTGCGCCAGATCGCCGACACGGTGGCGGCGCACGAGGCGGCGTTGCAGGGCGAGAGCGTGATGCGGCCTATCACCGCCATGCCTTCCAACAACATGCCTTCCAACAATTCCCAGCCCGCGCCTGCCGCTACGTTCGAATCGCCGCTGGCCTTGAGCGAGAGCGACGCGGTGAGCGGCACGCGCCGTTTTTCCGGGTTGAGCCGCGAGGGCATCGGCGAACTGATCGGCAAGGCCGCCGACGCCAACCGCATCGATCTGTATCTGCAGCCGATCGTGACGCTGCCGCAGCGCAAGGTTCGCTACTACGAAGCGCTGTCGCGGTTGCGCACCGAGGAAAGCGACATCATTCCGGCCGGCGACTTCATCGACTATGCCGAAGCCGTCGGGCTGATGCCGAAGATCGACAACCTGCTGCTGTTCCGTTGCGTGCAGGTGACGCGCCGCCTGCAGTTGAAGAGCCGCGACGTCGGCCTGTTCTGCAACATCAGCGCCTCGACGCTGACCGATCAGGCTCACTTCAAGCAGATCCTCGATTTCATGGACGCCAACCGCGCGCTCAGCAACGCGCTGATGTTCGAATTCACGCAAGAAGCCTACCGCGGCTTCGGGCCGATGGAGAACGAAGGGCTGTCGGCTCTCGCCGAACGCGGCTTCCGCTTCTCGATGGATCACGTCACCGACTTGCGCATGGAGCCCAAGGAACTGGCCGATCGCTCGTTCCGCTTCCTCAAGGTGCCGGCCAAGCTTCTGCTCAACAAGGCCGCCAATGCGCAGAGCGACATCCACCCCGAGGATCTGGCCGATCTGCTCGCCCGCTCCGGCATCGATCTGATCGCCGAGCGCATCGAGAACGAGAACATGGTGGTCGATCTGCTCGAATACGACGTGCGGTTCGGACAGGGCTTCCTGTTCTCGGCGCCGCGGCCGGTGCGCGCCGAA
>JANMSZ010000448.1:0-3265 GCA_031389925.1 Hyphomicrobiales bacterium
GCACGGCGGGCTTGGCGGTCGCCTCCGGCCACGCCGCGCAAGTGATCGTGATGCATAATTTGATGACGCCGGGCGACGAGTTCATTGCCTCGCGCAAGCTCTATGGCGGCTCGATCAACCAGTTCAACCACGCCTTCAAGAATTTCGGCTGGAACGTGGTGTGGGCCGATCCGGACGACATCTCGTCGTTCGAGAAGGCGGTGTCGGGCAAGACCAAGGCAATATTCATCGAGTCGATCGCCAATCCGGGCGGCGTCATCACCGACATCGAGGCGGTCTCCAAGATCGCGCGCAAGGCCGGCGTGCCGCTGATCGTCGACAACACGCTGGCGACGCCCTATCTGTGCAAGCCGTTCGACTACGGCGCCGACATCGTCGTCCATTCGCTCACCAAATTCCTCGGCGGCCACGGCAACTCGATCGGCGGCATGATCGTCGACGGCGGCACCTTCAACTGGTCGCGCGAGGGCCGCTATCCGATGCTGTCGGAGCCGCGACCGGAATATTCCGGCATCGTGCTGCACGAAACGTTCGGCAATTTCGCCTTCGCCATCGCCTGCCGCGTGCTCGGCCTGCGCGATCTCGGGCCGGCGTTGTCGCCGTTCAATGCGTTTTTGATCTTGACCGGCATCGAAACACTGCCGCTGCGCATGCAGCGCCACTCCGACAACGCGCTCGCGGTGGCGGAATGGCTGTCGAAGCGCCCGGAGGTCGCCTGGGTCAGCTATGCGGGATTGTCGGGCGACAAATACAACGCGCTCGCCAAGAAATATGTGCCGAAGGGCTGCGGCGCGGTCATGACGGTCGGGCTCAAGGGCGGCTACGACGCCGGTGTCAGGCTGGTGTCGAACGTCGAGCTGTTCTCGCATCTCGCCAATATCGGCGACACGCGCTCGCTGATCATTCATCCGGCCTCGACCACGCACAAGCAGTTGTCCGACGCGCAGAAGGTGCAGGCCGGCGCCGGACCCGACGTGGTGCGGCTGTCGATCGGCATCGAGGACAAAGACGACATCATCGCCGACCTCGAGCAGGGATTGACCGGCAAGTGAGCGCAACAGAGTGAGCATCAAGATCGTCCTGGGCACCGCCACGCCGGGTGGCGGCTTTCCGCTCTATGGCGGCGCGCTCGCCGACACCATCAACGAAACCGACACGGCGCTGCGGGTCGAGCCGCGCAACACCAAAGGCTCGACCGAGAACATTCCGCTGCTGGAAGCGGGCGAACTCGACATCGCGCTGTGCACCGGCGAGCCGGCTTACGAGGCTTTCGAAGGCATCGGCCGGCCGAAGTCGGACTTGAAGATCATCACCGCAATGTATTCGACCGCCGGCATGTTCATCGTGCGCGGCGACAGTCCGGCGCGCACGATCGACGATCTCAAAGGCAAGCCGGTAGCGTTCGGCACCAAGGGCTCGGGGCTGACGATTCTGTCGCGCTATGTGCTGGAGGGGCTTGGGCTCGACCAGGTCAAGGATTTCCAGCCGATCTTTCTCGACAAAGCCGGCGACGGACCGACCATGGTGACAGACGGCCGTGCCGCGGCGCTGTGGGGCGGCGGTGTCGGTTGGCCCGGCTTTGCCACGCTGGCGCAGGCCGGCGGGCGCTTCATCGCGCCCAATGCCGAGGAGATCGCGCGCGTGCGGGCCAAGCACAGTTTCCTGAAAGCGACCACTTTGCCCGCCAACAGCTATGCCGGACAGACCGCTGCGATCCAGTCGGTCGGGTCGTGGAGTTACGTGCTGGCGCGGCCGACATTGAGCGACGACGTCGCCTATGCGCTAGCGAAGGCGATCGACAAAGGCCACGCGGCTTTGGTCAAACGTCTCGATCAAGGCGCGGAGACGACGCCAGCCAATACCGCCGCGGCGTCGCCGAGCGCGGCGCTGATTCATCCGGGCGTGCGGAAGTATCTCAAAGAGCTCGGGCTCTAATTTTTGCGCATGATCTTGTCCGAAAACCGGTTCCCACTTTTCGGGATCATGCGCTAGCTTTTCTTGAGCGTCTTGGCGACGTAGTCGCGGATGAAGCCGAGCGTCGCCGGCGCGATCCAGAGTTCGGTCACGGTCTTGTCGGTCGCCTTGCCGCTCTGCGCGATGCGCTCGGTGACGGGCTGGCGGACCTGCATCTTGGTCTGTACGAAGGCCGGCGGCGAGAGCGCGGCGAAAGACTGCGCCACGGCGAGCGCGCGCGTCATCAGGTCGCCCGGTTCGACCACCTCGTCGATCCAGCCTTTCTGCAAGGCAACGTCGGTCGCATAGGTCTGCGCACCGAGTGCGAATTCCGGCAGGTAACGCGGCGGCACGGCGAACCGCACGATCTCGAAGGCCAGCGCCGGAAACGGCACACCGACCTGCAATTCGGTCACGCCAACGCGGCCGCTCTCGCGCGCCATGATGCGGCGGTCGGCGCAAGCCGCCAGCACCGCGCCGCCGGCAATGGCGTGGCCGTTGATCGCGGCCACTACGGGCTTGGGAAAATAGAACACCGCGTCATAGAGCCGATGCAGCGCCGGCAGAAACTTGCGGATGTAGTCGACGCCGCCTTCGCTCAACCGCTTGAGGTCGACGCCGGCGGAAAATATCTTGCCCTGCCCGGTCAGGACAACCGCCTTGGCGTCGGAACCGCGCAAGGCCGCAAAGCCAGACACCAGCGCATTGCAGAATTCGATGTCGAGCGCATTGGCCTTGCCGTGCGTCATCGTGATGACGGCAACCCCACCCTCGGTCCTAACGTCAAACATGCTTTCGCTCCGACAACCGTTCGGCATGAACGATGGCGACGGTGAACACCACGATCGCCAGCAGCTGATGCGCCAGCGCCAGATGCAGCGGCGCCTGGTACAGCAGCGTGACGATTCCCAGCGCGGCTTGCAAGGTCACCACGACCGCCAGCAACAGCGCGCCACGCGCGCCGTGCTGCAGGCGCCAGCCATCGCGCAGATGGAAAATCGCAACGAGCCAGATCGCATAGGCTACCATGCGATGATTGAACTGAACGGTGAGCGTGTTCTCGAACAGATTGCGCCACCACGGTGTTTCGAACCACAGCCGCGCGGCATCTGGAATGAAGGCGCCGTCGATCAGCGGCCAGGTATTGTAAATAAGACCGGCGTGGAGGCCAGCCACGAGAGCGCCGAGATAAATCTGCAGCAGCACCAGCAGTACTATCGCCAGCGCCGTGATACGCATGCGTTTCGGCGCGCTGTCCCGCCGCCCCGTCAACCCCTGCGCGATCCACAGCACCGCAGCTTAAATCGCGCAG
>JANMSZ010000272.1:0-10642 GCA_031389925.1 Hyphomicrobiales bacterium
AAGATCATGCGCCAGAAAAGAAGGCCCGAATGGTGAACACGCGCGCATCCAGCATCGATACCGCCGAGGTGGAGCGCTTTTCGCGGCTGGCCTCGACCTGGTGGGACCCGCGCGGGCCGATGGCGCCGCTGCACAAGCTCAACCCCATTCGGCTCGGCTATATCCGCGACAAGACGGTGGCGCGCTTTGACCGCGACCCCAAGAAGCTCGACTGTCTCAAGGGCCTGCGCATGCTCGATATCGGCTGCGGCGCCGGCATTTTGTCCGAACCTCTGGCGCGGCTCGGCGCGGCGATGGTCGGCGCCGATCCGTCGGAAGAGAATATCGCCGTCGCCACTGCGCACGCCGAGGAGAGCGGCGTCGCCGTCGACTACCGCGCTACCACGGCCGAGGCCTTGGCGGAGGCGGGCGAGAAGTTCGACGTCGTGCTGGCGATGGAAGTGGTCGAGCACGTCACCGACGTCCCGGCCTTTGTCGCGACCTGCGCGTCGATGGTGAAGCCGGGCGGGCTGATGATCGCCGCCACCTTGAACCGCACGCTGAAGAGTTTCGCGCTCGCCATTGTCGGCGCCGAATATGTGCTGCGCTGGCTGCCGCGCGGCACCCATCAATGGGACAAGTTCGTCACGCCGGCTGAGCTCGAACGCGCCATCGAAGCCAGTGATCTGAACGTCATCGGCGAGCGCGGCGTGATCTACAATCCGTTTGCCGACCGGTGGCAATTATCATCCGACATGGACGTGAATTACATGCTGGTCGCCGAACGTAACAAGGAAGTCTCGCCATGATTCTCGAACTGGTCGAATTCAATTCGCCGAAGGGCTGGAGCCGTGCGCAGGTCGCCGAGGAGGCGAAGCACGTCGTGCCGAAATGGCAGGCCAACAAGGAATTGCTGCGGAAGCATTTCCTGCTTGAGCTGAACGGCAAGACCGGCGCCGGCGTCTACATCTGGCCCTCGGTCGCTGCGGCGCAGAAGGCGCATAACGAAGAGTGGCGTCAGGCGGTGATCAAGCGCTGCGGCTCCGCGCCGACCATCCGCTATTTCGATCTGATGCTGCTGGTCGACAATGAAAGCGGCAAGGTCACCGAATTCCCCGCCGCCGCCGAAATCATGGCCGCCTGAGCGCATAGCGTCACAACAACATGCTCTGGGCCGTCTTTACCTTGATCGCCGCCGCGGCGCAGACCGCGCGCAACACCATGCAGCGCGAATTGACCGCGAGCCTCGGCACGGTCGGCGCCACGCATGTGCGGTTTCTGTTCGGCTTTCCCTTCGCGATATTGTTTCTCGCCGGCGTCATGTGGGCTACCGGCCATGGCTGGCCCGCGGTGCCGCCGGTGTTCGCGCTCTGGGTGGCGCTCGGCGCGCTGGCGCAAATCGCCGCCACGGTGCTGATGCTGGCGGCGATGGGCGAGCGCTCCTTCGTCGTCGCTTACGCCTACATCAAGACCGAGCCGGTGCAGGTCGCGTTGTTCTGCCTGGTTTTTCTCGGCGACCACATCACGCCGCTGTCGGGCCTGGCGATTGTCATCGCCACCGCCGGCGTCATCGTGATTTCGCTCAAGCCCGGCGCCGCCAGCACCGGCACGACGCGCTCGACGCTGATCGGGCTCGGCGCCGGCACCATGTTCGCCGTGTCGACGGTCGGCTATCGCGGCGGCATCCTCTCGCTCGGCCATCCGAATTTCGTGCTGGCGGCGACGTTTACGCTCGCCGTTGGGCTGGTGCTGCAGGCGGCGCTGTTGTCGCTCTATCTCGCCTGGCGCGATCCGCAGGTGCTGCGCGAAATCGGGCGCGCCTGGAAGCCGTCGCTGTTCGCCGGCTTTATGGGGGCGCTCGCCTCGGAGTTCTGGTTCCTGGCCTTCGCGATCGCCACGGCCGCGAACGTGCGCACGCTGGCGCTGGTCGAGGTGCTGTTCGCGCAAGGCGTGACGCGCTTTGTCTTCAAGCAGCCGACCACCCGGCGCGAAGGCCTCGGCATCGTGCTGGTGGTGGCAGGCGTCGGTCTGTTGGTGTGGGCTTACTAGCCAGTTGACTTAAATCCCAAAACGGACTATATGCCAGACGCCTTGCTCGGCAAGGGTGTCATCTCGAGGTGATGTCCAAGGCGGGATAAGGTCGGCGCGCCGACAATGCGCGTCGCGGTCAAGCCTGCGCAGACCGCGCGAAGCTTGGCCAGGATGGAGCGCCAGGAGGGCGCAGCGTCTCTGCACCGGAGACGCGCGTGCCCTCACCAGGCGCGCGGCGGGTGCGCACCACACCCGCCAAAGGGCGGTTGCACCGCCGCCCTGGCGCCCTCCCGGCGCTCCATTCCCCGTTGGGGAAACGGAAAAGGGAAGCAGGCGTACCCGGCGCCTTTAAAGAATACGGGCGATGAATCACGCCGTCATTCCGGGGCGCGAGTGAAACGAGCGAACCCGGAATCCAGGGGCGCAAGCAGAGAAAGTTGCTCTGGATTCCGGGTCCTGCCCTTCGGGCAGTCCCGGAATGACAATCAGTTTCTTTCGTCCGGCAAAATCGGCAGCGGATGAAATTCGATGCCTTCCTCGAGCAATTCCTTGGCGTCCTTGGGCGTGGCTTCGCCATAGATCGAGCGATGTTCGATCTCGCCGTAATGCATCTTGCGCGCTTCTTCGGGAAACTTCTGGCCGACATTGTCGGAATTCTTGGTGAGATGTTCGCGCAGCTCTTTGAGCTTGCTGCGAAACTCGTGCTCCTGCGGCGATATCATCGCGACCGGTGTATTGGCCTCCGGCGCTGGCGAAACCGGCGTCTCGGCGCGGCCTTTGCGTTTCTTCGATGCCGACGACAGCCGCGGCGCCATGATCGCCTTCTCGACTTTGGCCGAGCCGCAATGCGGGCAGGTCACGATGCCGCGCTTGGCCTGCTTGTCGAAGGCCGCGGAATCCGGAAACCAGCTTTCGAAATTGTGGCCCTTGTCGCAGACCAGCGCGTAATGGATCATTCGCGCACCACGTGGAGATGCGTCGGCTCGGCCATCGGCTCGGCGATCTCAAAACGCCGGCCATGCTGCAACGACGGCACTTTGGCGCGCGCCTTGGCCACTTCCGCTATGTCGATGTCGGCCATCACGATGCCCGGTTCGGTGCCGCCTTCGGCCAGAATACGCCCCCACGGATCAACGATCAGTGAATGACCGTAGGTCTCGCGGCCGCTTTCGTGCTTGCCGGCCTGCGCCGCGGCGAGGACGAAGCAGCCGTTTTCGATGGCGCGGGCGCGCATCAGCACGTGCCAATGCGCCTCGCCGGTCGGCTTGGTGAAGGCGGAGGGAATGGCCAGCATGGTGGCGCCTGCTTCGGCCAATGCACGATAGAGCGCCGGAAAACGCAGATCGTAGCAGACCGTCAGTCCCAGCGTGCCCCACGGCAGCGTGCCGATGACCGCCTGCTCGCCGGGACGATAGTTGCGCGACTCGCGATAGCTCTCGCCGTTGCCGAGATCGACGTCGAACATATGGATCTTGTCGTAGCGCGCGGCGATGTCGCCCTGCGGTGTGATGAGAAAGCCGCGGTTGGCGGCCTTGTCGGGCGTGACCTTGATCGCCAGCGAGCCGACGTGAATGAAAATGCCGAGCTGGCGGGCCAGTTCGCGGTACGCGGCGAGCGAGACGTCGGCGTCTTCCTCGGCGATCGCGGAAAATAGTTGCTCGCGATTGGCGGCGAGCAGATTGGTCATTTCCGGCGTCTGCACGTAGTCGGCGCCGGCGGCTTTGGCTTCGCCGATCAAGCGGACGCCTTCGTCGAGATTGGCGGCGGGCGACAGACCCGACCGCATCTGGATCATTGCGGCCTTGAAGGTCGCGGTCATGCGGCGGGTCCTTTGTTAGCCAAGCCTTTGTCCGCCAGCAGCGCGTCGAGCTTGCCGGCGCGTTCCAGCGCGTGCAGGTCGTCGCTGCCGCCGACATGAACCGGGCCGATGAAAATCTGCGGCACGGTGTAACTCCCGTTCGCGCGCTCGATCATGGCCTGCCGTTCCGAACTTCCCGACACGTTAATCTCCTTGAAGTCAACGCCCTTGCGCGTCAGCAGGGCCTTGGCGGCGTGGCAATAAGGGCACCAGCGGGTGGTGTAGATTTCGACGGGGGGCATCGGGGTTCCAGGGCGTTTCGCAAGCGTTTCACCAGTTTATATGGTGCTGCGCAGGGGCGCGACAACCCGGGCGAAGACCAGCACGTCGACATGGGCGGCGCCCGCCCGCAGCAGCGCCCGGGCGCAGGTATCGACCGTCGCGCCCGAGGTGAGCACGTCGTCCACCAGCACCAGCCTTTTGCCGGCGATTTCGGCCTTGCGCTCGGCCGGCACACGGAAGGCGCCCTGGACGTTGCCAGCGCGCTCGGACTTGGACAGCCCAACCTGCTGCTGGGTGGCGCGCACGCGGTCGATGCCGCCATGCAGCACCGGCACGCCCGAGACTTCCGAGATCGCCTTGGCCAGCGCTGCGGCCTGGTTGAAGCGCCGCGCCCACAGCCTGCGCCAATGCAGCGGCACCGGCAGCAGCGCGTCGGCGTCGGCGAGCAATTCGCTGCCCGCGCGCGCCATCCAGCGCCCCATCATCGGCGCCAGATCGAGCCGGTCGCTGAATTTGAACGCCAGCACCAAAGCGCGAGCCACGTCGTCGTAGCGCACGGCGGCGCGCGCCCGGTCATAGGCCGGCGGATCGGCAATGGCCTCCATCGACAACAGGCCGGGACCGGGATCGTAGACGAAAGGAATGCCGAGCCGTGCGCAATAGGGTTTCTCGATCAGCGACAGCTTCGACCAGCACGTCGCGCACAGTCCGACGCCGTGACCCAGCGGCTCGCGGCAGGAAGGACATAACGGCGGCAGCGCAACATCGAGCGCCAGCCGCAACGCGCCGCGCAATCCGCTGCGCAGGCGCGTGCGCCGCGATGGCGCCTCACTTGCCCGCTCACTTGCGCGCTCACTTGCTGGCTCAATTGCCAGCTCACTTGCTGACACCGGCTCGTTCATGCTGCAAAGGCTACCAGATGTCCTCGAGCCCGACCATCTTCGACCGGACTTTGCTGCGCAGGCGGCAGAGGCGCGCGCGGGCGCTGGGTCCCGAGACGTTCCTGATCGATCGGGTCGCCGATGAGTTGGGCGAGCGTCTTGGCGCCGTGCTGCGGCAATTCGAGCGCGCCGCCGATCTCGGCACGCCGGCCGATGCGGTGCGCCGCGCGCTGGCAGCCGGCGGCAAGGTGGCGGCCATCTACGGCGCCGATAACGTCGTCACCGACGAAGAAGCGCTGCCCTTCGCCGACAGCTCGCTCGATCTGGTGGTGTCGGCGCTGGCGCTGCAATTCGTCAATGACCTGCCGGGCACACTGATTCAAATACGCCGCGCGCTGAAGCCGGACGGCTTGCTGCTCGCGGCGATGATCGGCGGCGACACCTTGACCGAATTGCGCGAAGCCTTCGCGCAGGCCGAAAGCGAGATCGACGGCGGCGTGTCGCCGCGCGTTGCGCCATTCGCCGACGTGCGCGCACTCGGTGCGCTGCTGCAGCGCGCCGGCTTCGCCCTGCCGGTGGTGGATTCCGATAGGCTGACGGTGCGCTATCCCTCGGTCTTGGCCCTGATGCGCGATCTGCGCCGCATGGGCGCCACCAATGTGCTGACCGAGCGGCGCCGCACGCCGTTGCGGCGCGCCACCTTGCAACGCATGACTGAGATTTACGCGCAGCGCTTTGCCGATCCGGACGGACGTTTGCGTGCGACGTTCGAAGTCGTCTGGCTGTCGGGCTGGGCGCCGCACGGTAGCCAGCAGAAGCCGCTCAAGCCGGGCGCTGCCGCGCAGCGGCTGGCCGACGCGCTTGGCGCTAAGGAAATATCGACTGGCGAAAAAGCCGGGCCGCGTAAATCCTAAAACACGTCGGCGATGCGCGACCACATGCTGCTCACCGAGCCGCCGAGGGTGGTGACGGCCGCGACGATGGCGCCGGCGACGCCTCCGGCGATCAGCGCGTATTCGATCGCGGTGGCGCCCTCCTGTGCGGGGATGAAGCGGCGGACGGCCTTCGACATCAAGCGGCACATCGGAACACCCGGTTCGGATAACGGAGTCATCACAGCAGCGCCATCAAGTGTGCGATCAGCGGAACGTCCGCGGGAGGCATCTCATACTCGCGCAGACGGTTTGGTTTCACCCAGGTCAGTTGTTGAGCTTCCAGCGCGGTCACGGTGCCTTCCCAGCGCCGGCAGACATAGAGCGGCATCAGCAGATGAAAATCGGGGTAGCCGTGGCTGGCGAAAGTGAGCGGGGCGAGACATGCCTCGCTGACGGTGATTCCCAGTTCCTCATTCAACTCCCGGATCAAGGTCTCCTCGGGCCGTTCGCCGTCCTCGACCTTGCCGCCGGGAAATTCCCACAAGCCGGCCATCGGCTTGCCCGCCGGGCGCCGTGCAAGCAGCACGCGGCCGTCGGCATCGACGAGGGCGCAGGCGGCAACGAGAATGATTTTGGCGCTCACAGCCCCTCCGCCGGAACAGTGGCAGTCGTTGGTTAAAAGGGCTTCAACGCCACGGTAAATGAATCGTTATGACCGGTAATCGCCGTTGATGGCGATGTATTCCTTGGTCAGATCGCAGGTCAGCACCCGGTCGCGGCCTTTGCCGAGGCCGAGCGCGACCTTCAGAAAGATCTCCGGCTTTTTCATTTCGGTGCTGACCGCTTTCTCGTCATAGGCCGGATCGCGCGCGCCCTTGTGCGCGACGCGGATGCCGCCGAACCAGATCGACAACTTGTCGCGGTTGGCGGGCTCGCCGGCTTTGCCGACCGCCATGACGACGCGGCCCCAATTGGCGTCCTCGCCGGCAATCGCGGTCTTCACCAGCGGCGAGTTGGCGATCGACATGGCGATGCGCCGGGCGGAAGCTTTCGACACCGCGCCCTCGACCACGATCTCGACCAGCTTGCGGGCACCTTCGCCGTCGCGCGCGACTTGCTCGGACAGATCGGCCAGCACCGCCAGCAGCGCTTTCTTGAACGCCTTCAGCCGCGGATCGGCGGCACGCGCGATCTTCGGCACGCCCGCGGCTTGGCCGGTGGCGAACATCATCAGCGTGTCGGAGGTCGACGTATCGCCGTCGATGGTGACGGCGTTGAACGTGTCCGTGACGCCGTCCTTGAGCAGCGCCTGCAGCGCGACCGCCGAAATCGCGGCGTCGGTGAAAACGAACGACAGCATGGTCGCCATGTCGGGTGCGATCATGCCGGCGCCTTTGGCGATGCCGTTGATGGTCACGGTCGCCTCGCCGATGCGCGCGTAGGCGGTCGCGACTTTCGGGAACGTGTCGGTGGTCATGATCGCCTTGGCGGCCGAGAAGAATTCGCCCGCCTTTGCGCCAGCGGCGAGACCTTCCATCACCGGCGCGAACTTGGAGGCGTCGAGCGGCTCGCCGATCACGCCGGTCGAGGCGAGGAAAACCTCGGACGTTTTGCAGCCCGCCGATTTGGCGGCGATGTCGGCGGTGAGCTTGGTCGCCGCGCGTCCGCTCTTGCCGGTGAAGGCGTTGGCGTTGCCGGAATTGACCACCAGCGCGCGGGCTTTGCCTGATTTGAGATTGGCGCGGCACCATTCGACCGGTGCCGACGGGCATTTCGATTTGGTGAAGACGCCCGCGACCGTGGTGCCGGCGTCGAACAGCGCCAGCAGCACGTCGGTGCGGTTGGTGTAGCGGATGCCGGCCGCGGCGGTGGCGAGCCGCACGCCGGCAATCGCCGGCATGTCCGGAACGTTCTTCGGGGCGAGGGGGGATATTGCAGTCACGAGGCCGGCCATGACGTCCCTTGTCGGTGCGCTTACTTCTTCGCCGGATCGGCCGGCTTCGCATCCGGCGCGGCCGGGGTCTCGGTCTTGGTGAGCTTCTCGACCGGATACTGGGCGCGCAGCTTGGTGACCAGTTCGGCCTGCGCCTTGCGCGTCACGAACTGCTCGATCTGCGGCTTGACCTCTTCGTACTTCGGCTGCGGCTTGACGCGGATTTCCTCGGTCTTGATGACGTGCCAGCCGAACTGGGTCTTCACCGGGCCGGAAATCTTGCCCTTCTCCAGGCCGAAGGCGGTGTTGGAGAATTCCGGCACCATCTGCTCCTTGCCGAAGAAGCCGAGATCGCCGCCATTGGCCTTGCCCGACGGATCCTCGGTCAGTTCGTTGGCGAGCTTGGTGAAATCCTCGCCTTTGTTCAGCCGCACGATCACGGCCTTGACCTTATCCTCGGCTTCCTTGCTGGCCTTCTCGTCGCCGGCGGTGGCGCGGAACAGGATGTGGCGGGCGTGGACTTCCTTTTCTTCGCCCATCTGCTTGACGGCCTCGTCATAGACCTTTTTCATCGCGTCTTCGGTCAGCGCTTCCTTGCCGGACGAGATCAGCATCGCTTCCATCAGCAGCTTGTTGCGGGCGAAGGTGAGCTTCTTCTTGAACTCGGGCGTATCGCCGAGCTTTTTGTCCTCGGCGGCTTTCGACACCAGGATCATGTCGGCCATGAACTGGACCAGGTAGTCCTGTTTGGCCTCCGGCGACATCGGCGGGATTTGCCCGGCCTCTTCCTCGGCGACGGCAAGATCGCTCTGGCGGATCTCGGTGCCGTGCACCTTGGCGACCACCGGGTCCTTGTCCTGGGCATAGGTCGGGGCGGCGGAGACCAGCAGCACCGCCAGCGTGGCCACGAGAATGCCGGCTTGGCGCAAGGGGGCCTGACTGCCTGCGAGGAGGGAAAGGGTCATGATCTGTCCTTGGAATTGAAGGGTCCGCTCGACCTGCGGACGGCGGCGGACTTGTCACCCAACAACCATGGCTTTGCAATGGTGGTTTCATTGACAATTCTTAACGTCCTCGTGACCTAACCCCTTGAACTGCCGCGGCAACCCGCCAATTGACAATAAACCGACCCCCTCCTATCTCTCGCTGGCGCTCAGCAAAAGCCGCTAATCGCGTCGAAATTGCCCGAAAAGTGCTGTATTTCCGGAGCGCCGGAAGCAACAACCGGCCGCGGTGGCGTTATATAAGCGCCCTGCATCAATAAGGAGCTCACCCGATGATCGGCGCCGTTGCCCGCAAGCTGTTTGGCTCTGCCAATGAACGGCGGATCCGCAGCTATCAGCCGCGGGTCGCCGCCATCAACGCGCTGGAGCCCGAACTCAAGGCTTTGTCCGACGAGGCGCTCCAGGCCCGCACCGCCGAATTCAAGAAACAGGTCGCCGAAGGCGCTTCGCTCGACGACATCCTGGTCCCGGCCTTCGCCACTGTGCGCGAGGCCGCCAAACGGGTGATCGGCCAGCGCCATTTCGACGTGCAGTTGATCGGCGGCATGATCCTGCACGAAGGCAAGATAGCCGAAATGAAGACCGGCGAAGGCAAGACCCTGGTGGCGACGCTGGCGGTCTATCTCAACGCCATCTCGAGCCGCGGCGTGCATGTCGTCACCGTCAACGACTACCTCGCCAAGCGCGACTCCGAATGGATGGGCCAGATCTATAATTTCCTCGGCCTTACCACCGGCGTGATCGTGCATGGCCTCGACGACGAGCAGCGCAAGAAGGCCTACGACTGCGACGTTACCTACGGCACCAATAACGAGCTCGGCTTCGACTATCTCCGCGACAATATGAAATACCGCATGGAGGATATGGTCCAGCGCAGCCATATCTATGCCATCGTCGACGAAGTCGACTCCATCCTGATCGACGAGGCGCGCACGCCGTTGATCATCTCCGGTCCGCTCGACGACCGCTCCGAGTTCTACAACACCATCGACGGCTACATTCCGCTGCTCGACAAGGGCGACTTCGAGGTCGATGAGAAGCAGCGTACCGTGACGCTGACCGAAGGCGGCATGGAAAAGCTCGAGGGCCGCCTGCGCGACGCCGGCGAGCTCAAGGGCGAGTCGCTCTACGACGTCGAGAACGTTTCCGTCGTGCACCACGTTAATCAGGCGCTGCGCGCCCACAAGCTGTTCCAGCGCGACAAGGACTACATCGTGCGCAACGGCGAGGTCGTCATCATCGACGAATTCACCGGCCGCATGATGCCGGGCCGCCGTTACTCCGAAGGTCTGCATCAGGCGCTCGAAGCCAAAGAACACCAGCCGATCCAGCCGGAAAACCAGACGCTGGCCTCGATCACCTTCCAGAACTACTTCCGCATGTACGAGAAGCTCTCGGGCATGACCGGCACGGCGCTGACCGAAGCCGACGAGTTCATGGACATCTACAGTCTCGAAGTCCTCGAAGTGCCGACCAACATGCCGCTGGTGCGCATGGACGACGACGACGAGGTCTATCGCACCAACAAGGAAAAATACCGTTCGATCATTGCGCTGATCGAAGAGTGCAAGCTGCGCGGCCAGCCGGTGCTGGTCGGCACCACGTCGATCGAGAAATCCGAACAGCTCGCCGAGATGCTGCGCGAAGCCGGTTGGGAAGCGCACGACTTCTCCGACCCGAATGCCTTCGCCGCGCTTTATTCCGGCGACGATGGCGCCACCAAGACCAAGGTCTTCGCGATCCTCAACGCGCGCTACCACGAGCAGGAAGCCTTCATCGTCAGCCAAGCCGGCGTGCCGGGCGCCATCACCATCGCTACCAACATGGCCGGCCGCGGTACCGACATTCAGCTCGGCGGC
>JANMSZ010000553.1:0-5013 GCA_031389925.1 Hyphomicrobiales bacterium
TATCGGCGTGGCCGCGGGTGCGGCGGGCGGGGGCCGCGGCAGGCGCCTCGACGACGCGCCAGGCGCTGCGATCGGCCATCAGCGCCGACAGGACGGCGTGATTGAGGTTATGGCCGCCACGGACGGTCTTGTAGGCGGCGAGCAGCGGCTGACCGGCCAGCGCCAGATCGCCGATGGCATCGAGCACCTTGTGGCGCACGAATTCGTCGGCAAAACGCAGGCCTTCCGGATTGAGCACGCGGTCTTCGCTGACCACCAAGGTGTTGGCGAAATTGGCGCCGAGCGCATAACCGGCGCTCCACAATTTGGCGACGTCCTTCATGAAGCCGAAGGTGCGGGCGCGCGCGATCTCGCGGCGGAAAGTGTTCGGCTCGATGTCGAGCGACAGCGCCTGCTTGCCGATCAGCGGATGATCGAAATCAATTTCGGCTTCGACGCGGAAGCCGTGGCTGTACGGCCGCAACTCGCCGAACGCCTTGTCGGTGGTGACGCGAACCGGCTTGAGAACTTCGATGTAACGGCGCGGCTGCGCGCGCGTGGTGAGGCCGGCCTGATCGAGCGCGTCGACGAAAGCCGCGGCGCTGCCGTCCATGATCGGCACTTCAGGTCCGTCGATTTCGACGACGACGTTGTCGACGTGCAGGCCGCGCATCGCCGCGAGCAGATGCTCGGCGGTCGAGCAGATCGGGCCCTTGGCATCGCCAAGCACGGTGGCAAATTCAGTGGCGGTGACGGAGCGGACGTCGGCGCGCACTTCGCGCTCGATCGAACCATCCGCGGAGACGCGGCGGAAGATGATGCCTTCGTCGTCGCCGGCGGGATTCAACGTCAAGGTGACGGGCAAACCGGAATGCACGCCGATGCCGGAAACGGCAATCTGGTCGCGCAACGTGGTCTGCTTAGCGCCCTTCATCGACCCCTTGTCCGCACACAGGTACCGTGCGGTCCCATTCGTGACCCCGCAAGGTCACATTGCTGCCTTCAACTCGAAACGCCCGAAGGTAGTGGCGCTAGACCCCCAAGGGACCAAAAGTCCCTTTCACGCCGCCAACTTAGGCAGAAGCCCCCGCTTTCGCCAACTCACGGTTTCTTACCGACTGTTACTCTTTTTTGCCGCATTTCGAGACGAAACGCCCGCGATTGCTCGGGTTTACGTTACCGGTGAAACCAGCCTGGACCGCGGATTGTGACAAAGACGGCACGCGCCGCACGCACGAAGTCTCTTAAAAACTTATGTATTTCAAATACTTAAGACAAAACACGCGTGACACTCGGGAGGCTAACCGCCCCGCTCCGGATGCCGGAGCGGGACGGGTATTTGAGTAACAGTCGGGCCTAGTTGGCCTGCCGGCGCAGGAACGCCGGGATGTCGAGTTGATCTTCCTCGGCCGGATTATGCACAGCCGCGGGGCGGCCGTGAGGGTCGAGACCTTGCGGCGCGGCACGGCGGGCATATTCCGACACCGGGTCCGCAGTTCTGTTTTCAGGATGCCGGCCCTCGGGCTGGCGGGCGGTCGGCCGCGGGGCCGCCGGGCGTTCGAACTGCGGCATCGGGCGAGCGACGCGCGGCGCCGGCGGGGCTTCCGCCTCCTCCGGCTTGCGGCCAAGGCCGACCGAAGCCAGACGCTGCATCAGCGACATGCGGCGCTTTTCCGGGTGATCCTCGGAGATCTCGCCGCGCTGGGCGCGCATCTCGTTCTGCCCCGGTAGCGGCAGTTCGTCGATGCGCGGCATGCGCGGGATGCGCGCGGTGCGTTCCGGCGCCGGCGGGATGAAGGTCGCCGGCATCGGCATTTCGATCTGCGGATGCTCGCCGGCCGGCTCGAACAGTGACGGCTTCATCGGCATCGGGCGGATCGAGACTTCTTCGCTCATGCTCGGCGACGGCATCAACGCCGCCGCGACCGCGGCGTGCGCTGCGGATTCAACCGCGGCGGCGGCCGTGGCCGGCTGCGGGTTGGTACGCTCGATGCGATCGGCAATGCGCTTGCTGTCGTTGCGCATCTTGCCGGCGAGTTCCTTGAGCGCGCTTTCGGCGGGAGCCTGCGCGCGCGGTGCATTGGCATGATCGATGCCGGTCGCGACCACCGAGACGCGGATGATGCCCTCGAGGGATTCGTCGAAGGTGGCGCCGACGATGATGTTGGCGTCCTGGTCGACTTCCTCGCGGATACGGGTGGCGGCTTCGTCGACTTCATAGAGCGTGAGGTCTTTGCCGCCGGTGATCGAGATCAGCAGGCCGCGGGCGCCCTTCATCGAGGCGTCGTCGATCAGCGGATTGGAGATCGCAGCTTCCGCCGCGGTCAGCGCCCGCTTCTCGCCGGAGGCTTCGCCGGTGCCCATCATCGCCTTGCCCATCTCGCGCATGACGGCGCGGACGTCGGCGAAGTCGAGGTTGATGAGGCCTTCCTTGACCATCAGGTCGGTGATGCAGGCGACGCCCGAATAGAGCACCTGGTCGGCCATCGCGAAGGCGTCGGCGAAGGTGGTCTTTTCATTGGCGACGCGGAACAGGTTCTGGTTCGGGATCACCAGCAGGGTATCGACGACCTTATGCAGCTCGACGATGCCGGCTTCGGCAAAGCGCATGCGGCGGGCGCCCTCGAAGTGGAACGGCTTGGTGATGACGCCGACGGTGAGGATGCCCAGTTCGCGCGCCACTTTGGCGACCACGGGGGCCGCGCCGGTGCCGGTGCCGCCGCCCATGCCGGCGGTGACGAACACCATGTGCGCGCCGGAGAGATGATCGCGGATTTCGTCCATCACCTCTTCCGCGGCGGCGCGGCCGACCTCAGGCTGGGAGCCGGCGCCGAGACCCTCGGTGACCTGCGTGCCCATCTGGATGATGCGCTCGGCTTTCGACAGCGTCAGCGCCTGCGCGTCGGTATTGGCGACGACGAAGTCGACGCCCTGGAGGCCTGCCGTGATCATGTTGTTCACGGCATTGCCGCCGGCGCCGCCGACGCCGAAGACGGTGATTCGCGGCTTCATCTCGTGAATGTCTGGGATCTTCAGATTGATGGTCATTTGGTTGCCTTTGTAAGTGCACGGGCAGCAGGCTTGAACGAAGCGCTGTATGCGCAAACGCCGTTGCACGCCGCCGAAAAGACCGGTCCGCATCCGGCCGCTTCGAGGTGAGTTGTTTGGGTCAGAAGCTTTCGCGCAGCCATCGTCCGACCCGTGCCATGTAGCCGCCTGTTCCCGTCATCAATTGCCGCGTTTGCCGCGGTTCGAAGTGTTCAAGGTGTGCCGCCTGCGGGAAGACGAGGAGGCCTGCCGCGACGGCGAATGCCGGACTTTTTGCAGCGTCGGGCAATCCCGCCAGTCCGAGCGGACGTCCGATACGCACAGGCCTACGCAAAATGCGTGACGCCAAGTCGGCAATGCCGGACAATTGGCTGCCGCCGCCGGTCAAAACCACGCGGCCGCGCGGTTCCGCGGCGAAGGGCGAGACCGCGAGACGGTCGCGCACCATTTCCAGAATCTCTTCGACCCGCGGCTTGACGATGCGCACCAGCCCTGCCCTTGAAACGAACTGTGGCGGCTCGCGCTCGTCGTCGCCCACCGGCGGCACCGTGATCATGTCGCGCTCATCCGACCCACCGGACAAAACACTGCCATAAATCGCTTTGATTCGCTCGGCATCGACGACGCGGGTGTTGAGACCGCGGGCCAGATCCATGGTGACGTGATGGCCGCCCAGCGCGAAGCCGTCGGCATGGACGAAGCGCCCGCCGGAGAACACCGCCATGGTCGTCGTGCCGGCGCCCATGTCGATGCAGGCAGCGCCCAAATCGGCTTCATCGTCCGCCAGACAGGCCAAACCGGCCATGTAGGGCGCCGAAACCAGCGCCTCGATCGACAAATGGCTGCGCTCGACCGTCAGCATCAGATTGCGCACCGTCGCCACGTCGGCGGTGACCATGTGCATATCGACGCCGAAGCGGTGCCCGAGCATGCCGCGCGGCTCGCGGATGCCGGCGGCGGCATCCAGCGCATAACCAATGGGCAAAGAATGCAAAACGGCGCGGCCGTCGCGCACCGAATGGCGGCTGGCGGCGCTCAAAACGCGCGAAATATCGTTGTCGGTGACCGCCCCGCCGGTGAGTTCGACATTGGCGACGAAGCGCTCGCTGCCGAGCCGGCCGCCGGACAGCGACACCACGACCGATTCAAGCTGCACGCCGGCCTGGGTCTCGGCGATGGAGATGGCCTGGCGGGTCATGGCCTCGGCCTCGTTGAGATCGACCACCGTGCCGGCCTTCATGCCGCCGGCCGCGGTGTGGGCAAAACCCAAAATGCGCACGCCGTGCGAGCGCCTTCGCAGCACGTCCTGCGGCGCCTGCGGCTCGAGCCGCGCGATCATGCAGACGATCTTGCTGGTGCCGATATCCAAACCGGCGACCACGGCGGCGCGCTTGGGCGACACCGGTTTCATTTTTGGGGTTACGCCAAAGCGAAGCACGGTCATGCGTCGCTCCTTTTTGCGCCCTTGGCCTTGCGGGCCTTCTCAGTTGCCTTGATCGCCTCGTCGCGCGCCGTGCCCGCCGCTTCCGACTGCCGCACCGTGACGCGGTCGCCGAGCCGCAGATCGACCATGACGATGTCGCGCGACAGCAATTTCTTGGCGCGGTTGAGATCGACCAAGGTCGTGAGCGCGCGCTCCGGGTCGTTTTCCGGCAGCAGCACGTCGAGGCCGCCATTGAGACGCAAATTACAGCGCCGCTCGGCGACCAGCACCGAGGATTCGACCTGCTCGGCGACATCCGGATAGCGCGCCAGCAGAGCGAGGAAGTTCTGACCGCTGCGTTCGGCGCCGGCGCCGACCAGTTGTGGCAAGCCGGCAAAGCGTTGCGGCACGTAAGGCTCGAGCACGGTGCCGTCGGCGGCGATCAGCGAAACGCGGCCGGCCTTCTGCCACAGCGCGAAAGGCGCGCGTTCCTTGATCTCGATGCGCAGGCGGCTGGGATAAAGCTTCAGCACCGTGGCTTCGGCGATCCACGGGTTCGCCAA
>JANMSZ010000563.1:0-1563 GCA_031389925.1 Hyphomicrobiales bacterium
GCATGATCGTCAACGAGAACGGCATCGATCCGGTGCGGCTCGTGCCGATCCTGCATTATGACGGCACGCCGATCACCGCGCGCTTCATCGCCAAGGCAATCGGCGACCATCAGGATCAACTCAAGGTGACGCCGCTGCGCAAGGTGGTGTCGTGATGGGCCCCGCGGTTTTGCTTCAGCCTCATCCTGAGGAGCGCCCGCAGGGCGCGTCTCGAAGGATGGCAACGCACTCGATCCTTGGCCTATCCTTCGAGACAGGCGCTTCGCGCCCTCCTCAGGATGAGGCCGAGACACAACAGGTGTCGTCATGACTTACATCGCCAAGCCGAAATTTCAGCATCCCGGCCTGCCGAGGAACGAGCTGGGCTTCACGCATCGCGACTACGAGGGCAAGGTTTCGACGCTGTGCGCCGGATGCGGCCATGACTCGATCACCGCCGCCATCATCGAGGCCTGTTTCGAGCTTTCGATCGAGCCGCATCGCGTCGCCAAGATTTCCGGCATCGGCTGCTCGTCCAAGACACCGGACTACTTTCTCGGCAACTCGCACGGCTTCAACTCCGTGCACGGCCGCATGCCGTCGGTGCTGACGGGAGCGAACCTCGCCAACCGCGATCTGATCTACCTCGGCGTCTCCGGCGACGGCGACAGCGCCTCGATCGGCTTCGGCCAGTTCGCGCATTCGATCCGGCGCGGCGTCAACATGACCTACATCGTCGAGAACAACGGCGTGTATGGCCTGACCAAGGGTCAGTTCTCGGCCACCGCCGACCGCGGCTCCAAGTCCAAGAAAGGCGTGACCAACTCCGACAACGCCATCGACCTTGTCGCCATCGCGCTGCAACTCGGCGCAAGCTTCGTGGCCCGCAGTTTCTCCGGCGACAAGACCCAGCTCGTGCCGATTATCGAGGCGGCGATCCGGCACAAGGGATCGGCTTTCATCGACGTGATCTCGCCTTGTGTCGCCTTCAACAATCACACCGGCTCGACCAAGAGCTTCGACTACGTGCGCGAGCACAATGAATCGGTGAACCGGCTGGATGTCATCACCGGCCGCGAGGCGATCACCGTGGATTACGCGCCCGGCTCGGTGCAGGTGGTCGAACAGCACGACGGAACGCGGCTGGCGCTCCGCAAGCTCGACGCCGACTACGACGTGCATGACCGGCTCGCTGCGCAAACATTTTTGCAGAAGCACGCGGCCAAGGGCCAGGTGGTCACCGGGCTGCTCTATGTCGATCCGGAGGCGGAAGACCTGCACGCGCACCTCGACACGGTGGATGCGCCGCTAAACGGGCTTGCGGCGAAGGATCTGTGTCCGGGTACGGCAGCGCTGGACAAGATCAACGCGAGCCTGCGGTAGCGTCTTCGCCTCGCAAGGGCCGAAGCGTCGCGATTGACGGCCTACTGGTTAGCGCGCTGCCGGATGAACTGCTGCTGGTCGACCGGATTGTTGCCGATGCCCTTCTGCAGCGGATAGGCGTGAATGGCGTCGTTCACCCGATCGCTGAACGTGGTGATCGTCGCAGGGAGGCTGGGATAGGCGATGTCACCGACGCCGATC
>JANMSZ010000107.1:0-2288 GCA_031389925.1 Hyphomicrobiales bacterium
GATGACCGATCTCGTGCGCGCCCTGTCGGGTGCGCCGGCCAAAGTCCACAACTTGGGCTATGATCCGAAACAGATGCTGCGGCACGTTGCCTGACGGAGAATTCACATGCTTTCACGCGACGAAGACATTCTCAAAGCGGCCGAGGACTGGCGCAAGGCCGGGCGCGGCGTGGCGCTGGCGACCGTGGTCGAAACCTGGGGTTCGGCGCCGCGGCCGGTCGGCTCCAATCTGGTAATCGACAGTGAGGGCAATTTCCTCGGCTCCGTGTCCGGCGGCTGCGTCGAGGGCGCGGTGGTGACCGAAGCCATCGACGTCATCGACAGCGGCAAACCGAAGATGCTGGAGTTCGGCGTCGCCGACGAGCAGGCCTGGAACGTCGGCCTGTCCTGCGGCGGCACGATCCGCGTCTACGTCGAGAAAGTAGGCTGACGTGAAACTCGATATCCTCAACGCGCTGAATGCCGAACGCGCCGCGCGCCGCGCCGTGGTCGTCGTCACTGACGTGACCAGCGGCGAGCAACGGCTGGTGAAGGCGGCGGACGTCGCCAAGGATCCGCTGCATGATCTGCTCGAGAAGCGCCTGCGCATGGCGAAGAGCGGCATGGAGGAAATGGCGCAGGGCAAGATGTTTCTCACCGTGCACGTGCCGTCGCCGCAGCTTGTCATCACCGGCGCTGTGCATATCAGTCAGGTGCTGGCCCCGATCGCGACATTACTCGACTACGATGTGACCATCGTCGATCCGCGCACGGCCTTTGCCAGCGCCGAACGTTTCCCCGATGTGAAGCTGGTCGCCGAGTGGCCCGACGTGGCGCTGCTGCCGCTCAACGTCGACCACTATACGGCCTTCGTCGCGGTCACGCACGATCCCAAGATCGACGATCCGGCGCTGATCCACGCGCTGGAGCGCGACTGTTTCTATATCGGCGCGCTCGGCTCGCGGAAGACGCACGCCAAGCGCCTGGCGCGGCTGAAGGAGGCCGGCCTGCGCGAGGATCAACTGTCGCGCATCCACGCGCCGATCGGGCTCGATATCGGCGCCGTGTCGCCGGCGGAAATCGCGGTGTCGATCATGGCCGAAATCACGCAGCGGCTGCGGCAGAAGGTGGACAAGGCGGAAGCGGCATGAAGTTCGGCCCGGTTGCCCCCGACGATGCGCTCGGCGCCACGGCGGTGCATTCGATCCGCCAGGACGGCCTCGTGCTCAAGAAGGGCACGCTGATCGGGCCGGCGGAAGTAGCCTCGCTGAAAGCTGCCGGCGTCAAGGAAATCGTGGTGGCGCGGCTGGAAGCCGGCGACGTCTCGGAGGATCAAGCCGCCGCCGACATCGCTGCGGCGTCCGCCGGCGAAGGCGCGCGCACCGACCGCGCTTTCACCGGCCGCTGCAATCTGTTCGCCAACAGTTCTGGCGTGCTGGTGGTCGACAAGGACGCCATCGACCGGATCAACCGCATCGACGAAGCGGTGACGATCGCGACATTGCCGGCGTTCAAGCCGGTGGTCGACGGCGAGATGATCGCCACCGTGAAGATCATCCCTTTTGCCGTGGCGGCCACGGCGCGCGACAAGGCGGTGGCGGAAGCCATGAAGGCAAAGCCGGTCATTCGCGTCGCGCCCTACAAGGTGCGCAAAATCGGCATTGTCTCGACATTGCTGCCGGGCCTGTCTCCCAAGGTGGTGGACAAGACCCTCAAGATCACCGCGACGCGCATTGCGCCCGCCGGCGCCTCGATCGTCGCCGAACGCCGCGTGCCGCACGACCAGGCAGCGCTCGCGCGTGCCATCGACGACGTGTTGAAAGCCGGTGCCGAACTCGTCATCGTTTTCGGCGCGTCGGCCATCGCCGACCGGCGCGACGTCATCCCGATGGCGGTCGAGGCGGTCGGCGGCGAGATTGAGCATTTTGGCATGCCGGTCGATCCCGGCAATCTGATGCTGATCGGCCGCCTGCGCGGTACCGCAATCGTCGGCGCGCCCGGCTGCGCGCGCTCGCCGAAGGAAAACGGTTTTGACTGGGTGCTGATGCGCTTGTTGGCAGGTATTCCTGTCAGCCGCGCGGACATCACCGGCATGGGCGTCGGCGGTTTGCTGATGGAGATCGTGACGCGGCCGCAGCCGCGCACCGAGCCTGCGCCTGAGAAAGGGCGCCGCATTGCCGCCGTGGTACTGGCCGCCGGGCGCTCGACGCGCATGGGCGCGGTCAACAAGCAGCACGCCGAAAACGGCGGCAAACCGTAGGCGCGCATCGCCGCCGAGCACGCATTGGCCACGCGCGCCAAGCCCGTCA
>JANMSZ010000032.1:0-1544 GCA_031389925.1 Hyphomicrobiales bacterium
TTTCGCCGTGCGGTTGCCGATGAACGCCGAGCCTCGGCCGCCGCCGAGCACGCCGAGACCGTGCGCGTCGTCGCTGATGAGCCAGGCGTCGTGGCGCTCGCCGAGCTCGACGAGCTCCGGCAATGGCGCGAGATCGCCGTCCATCGAGAACACGCCGTCGGTCGCGATCAACGCGTGGCGGTGGCGCGTCCGGTGCTCCGCAAGGAGTTCCGCGACCTGCCCAGCATCCGCATGGCGGTAGGGGATGACAGTCGCGCGCGACAGCCGCGCGCCGGACCACAGGCAGGCGTGCGCCAGCTCGTCGATCAGGATGAGATCGCCTTCGCCGACCAGCGCGGGAATGAGTCCGGAATTAGCGAGATAGCCGGAGCCGAACACGCAGGCCGCCTCCGTGCCCTTGAGGCGGGCGAGGCGGGCCTCCAGCTCCGCGTAGAGCGGGTGGTTGCCGGTCACGAGCCGCGAGGCGCCGGAACCCATGCCGTAGTGCTCGACCGCTGCAATCGCGGCCTTCTTGATGTCGGGATGTTGCGACAGGTTGAGGTAGTCGTTGCAGGAGAACGAGAGGAGCCGCCGTCCGTCGCGCTCCATCCAGACCCCGTCGGTCCGCGCGGTCTCGGCGAGGCTGCGCCGGAGGCTCTTGCGCTCCAGCGCGGCGAGCTTGTCGGCGGCGAAGTCGTCGAGAGAACGCATGGTGAAACAAGCACTCAAAGGAAGTTGTTGATATCAGGGTGTAGCGTGACCGCAGGCTCGGTCCAATGCAAAATGGAGCTCATGGCGATTCAAAAAAACGACCGGCCACGGCTGACACTCGGAAAGAAGCCGCGCGCGGCACCGGCAGGCCCCCCCGAGCCCGAGTGGTACATCGCCGGCATCGACCACATCTGGCGGCCTTACGCGCAGATGAAAACCGCCGCGCTGCCGCTCGCCGTTGCGCGCACGCGTGGCTCGCGCATCATTCTCAGCAACGGCCGCGAGCTGATCGACGGCATCGCGTCGTGGTGGACGGCCTGCCACGGCTACAACGAGACCAGCATTCGCGTCGCCATCGAGCGACAGGTCCGGACGCTGCCGCACGTGATGTTCGGCGGGCTGGTGCACGAGCAGGCGCTCGTGCTGGCGAAGCGGCTCGCGAACCTGCTGCCCGGCGATCTCGACCGCGTGTTCTTTTCCGAATCCGGCTCGGTGGCCGTTGAAGTCGCGATGAAGATGGCGGCGCAGTACTGGCTCAATCGTGGTCAGCGCGAGCGCACGAAATTCCTGTCGTTCCGGCACGGCTATCACGGCGATACCGCCGGCGCGATGTCGGTGACCGATCCGGACGACGGCATGCACAGCCTGTTTTCCGGTGTGCTTCCGCAACAGCTTGTCGTCGACCTTCCGAAAGATGAGCAGACGATCGCGCAATTCTCGCGCACGCTCGAAACAGAACACAAGACACTCGCCGGCATCATCATCGAGCCGCTGGTGCAGGGGGCGGGCGGTATGCGCTTCCACGAGCCGTGGGTGCTGCGCCGGCTGCGCGCCACCGCCGATCGCTACGGGCT
>JANMSZ010000066.1:0-1593 GCA_031389925.1 Hyphomicrobiales bacterium
TCAAGAGTTGTCCGTAGGACCGGAACGGCCCGGCATAGACAACCCAGCCGTCGGCCGGCGCGGTGGCCTGGGCGCCGGCGCGGGTGGCGATCGAAACGCCCTTTTCCAACCCGCCGGTACCATCGGGCGCCCCGAATTCCCTCAATTTGACGCCGTTAACAGGGGTTGGAACATGGCCTCGCAGCGAAACAAAGGCGACGGCCGGTGTTAACCGTCCCGGATCGCGAAAAGCCGACAAAGCCGGGCGGCTGTCGGTGCGGGCGGCCTCGCGGGCGTCCTTGATCGCCGGGTCGAGCGCCTGTTCCAGCTTGCCGATCAAATCTTTGAGATTGTCGACCTGGCGGCCCAAATCGGCGGCCTTCTGCCGTTCGGCGGTGAGCGCTTTCTCGCGGTCGGCCTGCTGGGCCTGACGAGCCTCGACCAGCGCCGTCATGCGCAAGCGTTCGCCGTCGAGCGAGGCGAATTCGGATTTGAGCTGGTCGCGCTCGACCGCGATTTTCCGGCGCACATTGGCGAGCTCGGCGAGATCGCTGGCGAGCGCTTCGACTTCGTGGCGCATCTCCGGCAACACCGCGCCGAGCACCATCGCGGTGCGTACCGATTGCAGGGCGTCTTCGGGACTGGCGAGCAACGCCGGCGGCGGACGGCGGCCGACGCGTTGCAGCGCCGCCAGCACTTCGCCGATGACGGCGCGGCGGCCGTCGAGCGATTTGCGGATACTGGCTTCGTTGTCGTCGAGCGGCTTGAGCCGGGACTCGGTGGCGGCGATCCTGCTTTCGACGCCGCGCAGGCGCGCCGCGGTGTCGATCAGATCCTGATTGAGCTTGATGCGGTCGGCCCCGATCTGCTCGATCTCTTGCTTGAGGGCTGCTTCGGTTTCGGCCGACTTGCGCTGCGCTTCGCGCGTGGCTTGCAATTCGTTGTCGCGCTGCTTGATGGCGTCGAGTTTTTCCGCCGGCTGGGCTTGGGCCGATTTATTGGGCTGCTGCGCGGATGCCGGCACGCAGGCGAACGCCAGCGCCGCGAGCAACGCCGAGCGCAAATTCAAGGCTCTGAATCGGCAAATCATGGGAGCCAAGTTACGCCCGTCCAGTTCCACAGCAAGATCATATTGAAGGCATTTCTGCAGGGGGATTACGACCAATGTGGGACGCTCAGCCAACGCTTCGCCGCCCGTGTTCTTTATCGCCCCGGGCAGGCGGACTTCTTTTTCGTGCCCCCTCGAAATAACCGAGGGGATGGAGCACCGAGTGGCGCACCAAGTTTTCCGTCTTGCCGCATCCTCTTTTGAAGGATGCGGGCGCCTCTCGGCGCTCCATCGCGGCTTTTCTGTCCCCGGGACCGTAACTTCCGTGTGCGCAGCGGAGAGCTCTTCACTCCCCCGATCCGGCAGCTTTCGCCGCCTTCGCCGCCACCCGTGCAGCCATTCAAGGCAGCCCCCCGTAGTGGGAGCGGACGGTGACCCAAGGCCTCCCGGGTGCGGGGGTACGTTCGTCCCCGCCCGCGGGCGCCGCATCCTGCTCCACCTTCGAAACGTCTCGCGAAGACGCCCTCGATGAGCAGGACGCGTCAAGAATATATACCTTGGGAATC
>JANMSZ010000094.1:0-10346 GCA_031389925.1 Hyphomicrobiales bacterium
CGAAATCGGGGTGATTGAGCAGGGCGTTGAACAGCGTGTTCACGGCAGGGAAGTAGTTCACCGGATATTTCGACAGTTCCGAGATCAAGTTTGGAATGTCGCGCGGATTGGGAATCATCAGGCTGACGCCGCCGTTGCGAACGCCGATCATCGCGCAAGCCGTCAACGCAAAGATATGATAGAGCGGCAGCGCCACCACCAGGAACAATTGCTCCACGTGCGGCTCGCGCATCAGCGCCGGTGTGAGCCAGGCGTTCGCCTGCAAGGTGTTGGCGACCACATTGCGGTGCGACAGTGTCGCGCCCTTGGAAACGCCGGTGGTGCCGCCGGTATATTGCAGGAACGCAATATCGCTGGACGCGATGGTCGGCGTCGTCAGCGTCAGGCCGCGCCCTTCGCTCACCGCTCGATGGAACGAAACGGCGCCGGGAATGGCGTAAGGCGGCACCATCTTCTTGACGCGCCGCACCACGAAATTGACGATCAGGCCTTTCAAACCCAGCAGCTCGCCAAGGCTGGTGACTATGACGTGCTTGACCGCGGTGCGCGCGACTACCTGCGCCAGATTGTGGGCGAAGTTTTCCAGCACGACGATGGCTTCGGCGCCGGAATCCTTGAGCTGGTATTCGAGTTCGCGCGGCGTGTAGAGCGGATTGACGTTCACCACCGTCATGCCGGCGCGTAAGGCGCCGATCATGGCGATCGGGTTTTGCAGAATGTTCGGCAGCATGACCGCGACCCGCGCGCCGCGCTTAAGGCCCTTGCTCTGCAACCAGGCGGCCAACGCCCGCGATTGGTCGTCGACCTCGCCATAGGTCAGCGCCTTGCCCATGCAGATATAGGCTTTGCGGTCGCGGTATTTGACCAGGCTCTCGTTGAACAGGTCCACCACGGACGCGTATTGCGACGGGTCGATCTCGGCCGGTACGCCCGGCGGATAATTGCGCAACCAAGGTCGCTCCATGTGCTTTCCCCCAAAAAGCCGCCCGGCTCATTTTGCAGTGGCAGACGGTCGGCGGGCAGACTAACGGTCCGCGCCACCAAAGGGAATGAGCGGATTGTCGGTCAAAGCGGCGCGGTCCGGCCGGTCGGGGGCGGCATGGCCGGTAAAGGCGTCGAACAGCTCGCGAACCGTGCGTTCCGGCAGATCGCGGGTGATGAACACCAGCCGGGTGCGGTGGTCGTCGTCCGGCCAGCGGTCGAGCCGCGCCGTCGGGTGGAAGACGTGCTGCACCCCGTGCACCACCACCGGCGTGTCGGGCATTTCGGCGAGCTTCACGATGCCTTTGACCCGCAGCAGCTTGTTGCCGTGGGTCGCGCGCAGCAGTTCGAGAAACATTTCCAGCGTGCCGGCCGGGATCGCGGCGTCGCTGGCGATCACGAACGAACCGATATGCTCGTCATGGCGGTTCACGTCGTGATGGTGGTGATGGCCGTGCGCATGCGCGTCGGCATAGGCTTCCGCCGCCAGCCATTTTTTCACGTCGGGGATTTTGCGCTCCGGATCGTACAGCCCGCAATTGAGCAATTTGTCCGCCGTCGCTTCGCCCAAGTCGGTCACATTGGCGGCATCGAGAATGGTCGCGGCCGGATTGAGCGCGCGCAGCCGCGCCACGATGCGTTCATGCTGAGCTTTGTCCGCGAGATCGGTCTTGGTCAGCACGATCCGGTCGGCGACCGCGGCTTGTTTCACCGCTTCGGCATGTTCATCGAGCGTGGCCTCGCCGTTCACGGCGTCGACCACCGTTACCACGCCGTCGAGCCGGTAACGCTGCACGAGATAAGGATGCGCCATGGCGGTGTGCAGCACCGGCGCCGGATCGGCGAGGCCGGTGGTTTCCAGCAACACGCGGCTGAATTTGCAACGCCGGTTGTCGAGATCGCGCAGCAGCGTTTCCAGGCCGTCGACCAGATCGCCGCGCATCGTGCAGCACAAACAGCCACTTTGCAGCAGCACCATGTTGTCGCCGACATATTCGACCAGCAGGTGGTCGAGCGACACTTCGCCGAATTCGTTGATGATGACTGCGGTATCGGCGAGCGCCGGATCTTTCAGCAGCCGGTTGAGCAACGTGGTTTTGCCGGCGCCGAGGAAGCCGGTCAGCACGGTCAATGGAATGGGGACCGCCGGCCGGCGCCGCTCGGCGCTTGGTCCGGGCTCGCTCATTGCGCCGCCGACGTGACCTTCGGCTTTGCCGGCTTCGCAGCAGGTTTGGCGGTTTTATCGGCTTTCGGCTTTTCGCCAGCTTTTGGCTTCTCGGCGGTCTTGGGTTTTTCGGCGGCCGCCGGCTTCTCGGCCGTGGCTTTCGCGGTCTTGGTTTTCTTCTTTTTCGGCGCGGCGCTGACGGCCTGGGCGGCGGAGTCCGGATTTTCCGGCGAGCCGGTGTAGACGACGACCGGTGCCGAGGTTTCGACCGGCGGCCCGAGCACGAACTTGCCGTTGGCCGGCTTCAGGCTCGACAACATGTAGGCTTGGCCGTCCGCGCCGCTTTCGCCGTTGGCGGCGGTCGTATCGGGATTTGGCTCTTCTTCCTCGTTGTCCTCGGAAGCGGGCTTGCGGCGATGGCCGCCGCACATCTCGTCACGTAGGTTCGGCGGCTGCGCATCGACCGGCGCCAACGCGTCGACGGTGCCGAGCGAGGGCGTCAGCCAGGTCAGACCACCGCTGTTGAAACCTCGCTCCAGCAGCGCCGCGGCTTTCTGTGCACGCACCGAGCCGGAATAGGAGCCGAGAATGACGGCGATCAGCCGCCGCCCATTGCGCGAAGCCGACGCGACGACGTTGTAGCCCGAGGCGCAGATGAAACCGGTCTTCATGCCGTCGGCGCCGGGATAGCGGTCGATCAGCGAATTGTAATTGCGGTAGACGCGGCTGCCGTAGCGGATCGAGGAGATGTGCCAGTAAGCGTCGTGCTCGGGGAATTCGCGGATCAGCGCGCGCGCCAGAATACCGAGGTCGCGCGCCGAGCTGACGTGATTTTCCGCGGGCAGTCCGTTCGGGTTGACGAAGTTGGATTGCGACATGCCGAGCCGGCGCGAATTGGCGTTCATCATATCGGCGAAGCCTTCGAGCGAACCGCCGACGCCTTCGGCGATCGTCACTGCGATGTCGTTCGCCGATTTGACCATCAGCATCTTCAGCGCATTGTCGATCGTCACCGTGGTGCCGATCTTGAAGCCCATCTTGGTCGGCTGCTGGGCCGCGGCGTTCTTCGACACCGTGAGCACGGTATTGAAGGCAACCTTCTTCTCTCGGATGGCGCGCAGCGTGGTGTAGGCGGTCATCAGCTTGGTGACGGAAGCCGGATACCAGGGATAGGTAGCGTTCTCGGCGTGCAGCACTTTGCCGGTGGAGGCCTCGATCAATAACTGCGCTTCGGCCTGAGCGCGGTTCGAGGCCGTCAGCGACAGCAGCGCGGCTGCGGCGAGGCCGAGAATTAAAGCGCGTGGGCTCGAACAAAGGGTCAAGATTGCGATCCGGTCGGTTGTTCGGGGCCCAAAGAACGACCCAGGCAAAGGATGAGTTCCATAGGCTGCGATGCTAGGCTACCTAAGCTTACGATGGGAGGCAAAGCCCGCCGCCCTCCGGCTGATTTTATTGTGACTCACCATGGCGACTCGGTGAGCGTCAATCGCCGATTAATGCGACCAAAGTTCGGCAACAGGAGAGTTCGATGACCGCTGCCATCGTTGGTTGGGCCCATACCCCCTTTGGTAAGCTTAATGGCGAGACCGTCGAAAGCCTGATCGTGCGCGTGGCCGGCGAGGCGCTCGCCGATGCCGGCATTGCCGCCAAGGACGTCGATGAGATCGTACTCGGCCACTTCAATGCGGGCTTCTCCGCGCAGGATTTCTCCGCCTCGCTTGTACTGCAGGCCTCGCCTGACCTGCGCTTCAAGCGCGCGACCCGCGTCGAGAATGCCTGCGCCACCGGGTCGGCGGCAGTCCATATGGGCATCAGGGCAATCGAGGCGCGCGCCGCGCGCATCGTGCTGGCGGTCGGCGTCGAGCAGATGACGACGACGCCCGGCCCGGAAATCGGCCGCAACCTGCTCAAGGCGTCCTATGTGCGCGACGAGGCCGACATCGACGGCGGCTTCGCCGGCATCTTCGGCCAGATCGCCGGGCTCTATTTCCAGAAATACGGCGACCAGTCCGATGCACTGGCCATGATCGCGGCCAAGAACCACAAGAACGGCGTCGGCAATCCCTATGCTCAAATGCGCAAGGATCTCGGCTTCGATTTCTGCCGCACCGAGAGCGAAAAAAATCCGTTCGTCGCAGGACCGCTCAAGCGCACCGACTGCTCGCTGGTATCCGATGGCGCGGCGGCAGTGGTGCTGGCCGACGTCGAGACCGCGCTTCAACTCGGCAAAGCGGTCGCGTTCCGCGCCGCCGAGCACGTGCAGGATTTCCTGCCGATGGCTAAGCGCGACATCCTCAAGTTCGACGGTTGCGCGCAGGCCTGGCAGCGGGCCTTGGCCAAGTCCGGGCTGACGCTGGACGATTTGTCATTGGTCGAAACCCACGACTGCTTCACGGTGGCGGAGTTGATCGAATATGAGGCTATGGGTCTGACCGCGGAGGGGCAGGGCGCGCGTGCCATCCGCGAGGGCTGGACTCAGAAAGACGGGAAACTGCCGGTCAATCCGTCCGGCGGCTTGAAGGCGAAAGGCCATCCGATCGGCGCGACGGGCGTGTCGATGCATGCGTTGACCGCCATGCAGCTCACCGGTTCCGCAGGCGACCTGCAGGTCAAGAACGCCCGGCTGGGTGGAATCTTCAACATGGGTGGAACCGCGGTGGCCAACTACGTCAGCATTCTCGAGCGTATAAAATAGCGTTCTCAATAGAATTTTTTTCTCATACGGCGTATGCCTGATTGCGGGTGCAACGATAGGACGTTCAACCACTAAATTGATCGCGATGCGAGACGTGGTACAGTTCTGCTCGGGACGGTGTTAGTACACATACGGCTTGCTCCAGGACCGGGGGGTAAAGGGCAGGATATGATCAATATTCCGACCGATTTGCTGCGGACGCTGGTTGCGGTCGTTGATTTGCGAAGTTTCACCAAGGCCGCGGCGTCGTTGGGCGTGACGCAGCCGGCGGTGAGCGCGCAAATCAAACGGCTGCAATATCTGCTCGGCAAGGACGTATTCGACCGCAGCGCACAAGGCATCAGCCTGACCCCGCATGGTGAGATGATCGTCAGCTATGCCCGGCGGCTATTGTCGATCAACGACCAGATCATGGAAATCGGCGGCCCCAGCCGGCGTGCCGACCAGGTCATCCGCATCGGCGTCCCCGGCGATTTCGTCTCCAGCATCCTGTCCCACACCTTGGCCCGCTTTCACGACCAATGGCCGGGCGTCCGGTTCAACGTCCGCATGGGCGCAATCGAGCCGCTGCTCCGTGACCTGCGCCAAGGCGACGTCGACCTGGTCGTGAGCCTGTCGGCCACCCCGCCGGTCGACGCGCGCCATCATTGGGAAGAGGAGGTCGTCTGGGTCCGCGGTGAAAACACCCGAATCGATCTCAGCCAGCCGATCCCGCTGGTGTCTTACGGCGAAAAGAGCCTGAACCGTCAATTGTGCGCGAACGCGCTCAAGAAGGCCGGGCTCGCGTGGGAAGAGGTTTTCGTCGGACCTAGCCTGCTCAGCCTGTCCGGCGCCGTCGCCTCTGGGCTTGGCGTCATGGCGCTGGCGCGCCGGCGCGCGGTTCAGTTCGGCCTGCTGGGTTGGAATGGCGCGAGCCTGGTGTGGGACGACACGCCGCTGCCGGAATTGGACAGCATCTACTGCGGGATTTACGTTCGGGAAGGCCCCGGCAGCGACGTGCTCGATCATCTCGCCGACTTGATCGCGGAGGTTCTGCATCCCTCGGCCGTCACGGCGGAGGCGGAGAACTTCGCGCCGCTAAGCCGGATGCGAACCAAGGACTCCGCCGCCTAGCATCAGTTCTGCGCGAAGCCGGAACGTTGCGCCCAGCCGGTCATCCGCTGTTCCAGGATCGCCATCGCCACATACATGACGATGCCTTCGATCGCGAGCACGACCAGGCCGGCAAAAATCAACGGCACCTGGAATTGCGCCTGCGCCTGCAGCATCAGATTGCCGATGCCGTAATTGGACGCGACGCTTTCCGAGATCACCGAGCCGACGAAAGCCAGCGTGATCGCCACTTTCAGCGAGCCGAAGAAATAGGGCAGCGTGCGCGGAATGCCGACTTTGCGCATGATGTCGAGCTTGCTCGCGCCCAGCGCCTTCAGCACGTCCTCCAGTTCCGGCTCGATGGTGGCGAGCCCGGTCGCGACGTTGACGACGATCGGGAAGAACGAGATGAGGAACGCGGTCAGCACCGCCGGAATGAATCCGATGCCGAACCACAGCACCAGAATCGGGACCAAAGCCACTTTCGGGATGGCGTTGAAACCGATCATCAGCGGATAGAGCCCGGCGTAAATCGCGCGCGACCAGCCGACCAATAGACCGAGCAATAAGCCGAAGCCGACGGCCAAACCGAAGCCGATGAGCGTCGTCTCCAGCGTAATCCATGCGTTGCGCGCCAGCGGTCCGGCGTAGTCGACAAAGGCCTGCGCCACCGCGGTTGGCGGCGGCAGGAGGAATGTCGGTATCTTGAACAGATGGACGGAGGCTTCCCACACCAGCAGCAGGCCGATGGTGAACAGCCACGGCGACAGCCGGATCAGCAGCGCGGTCCGCGTCATTGCCGCGCCTTCACGATGTGGGCGCGCAATTCGTGCACGATGTCCTGGAAGCCTTGCGTGAAGGTCACTTCCAGATCGCGCGGTCGCGGCAACTCGATGCGACGTTCCGCGACGATGCGGCCCGGCCGCGCCGACATCACGAACACGCGGTCGGCGAGAAACACCGCTTCGCGCAGATCGTGCGTGACCAGGACGACGGTGATCTTGCGCGCGGCGTGCAGGTCGCGGATTACGCACCACAATTCCTCGCGCGTGAAGGCGTCGAGCGCGCCGAACGGCTCGTCGAGCATCAGCAGTTGCGGCTCATGGATCAGCGCACGGCACAGCGACGTGCGCTGCTGCATGCCGCCAGACAATTCCCAAGGAAATTTGTCGCCTTGGTCGCGCAGCCCTACCGAGGTGAGAAGATTTTTCGCCCGTGCAGCAAATTCGACCCGCCGGCTCCGCATCTGGCTGCGGTGCGGCTGCACAATTTCCAGCGGCAGCAGCAAATTCTCCAGCGTCGTGCGCCACGGCAGCAAGGTCGGCGCCTGGAACGCCATACCGGCGATCTTGACCGGCTTGGTGACCTTTTCGCCCGCGACCTGCACTTCGCCCTTGAAGGGGAATTGCAGGCCCGTAGCGAGCTTCATCAAGGTGGATTTGCCGCAGCCCGACGGGCCGACCACGGCGACGAATTCGCCTTCGTCGATCGCCAGCGACAGTCCTTCGATGGCGAGGGTGCCGCCAGCCTCGCCGCCGTAGGCGTGGCTGACGGAATCGAGCGATACGAAGGCGCTCATAAAGTTAGTTGAACTTGCGGTCGGCGGCGGGGGGCAGATACGAAGCGTCGAAGATGTTTTCCGGCTTCGGCTTCTCGGCTTTCCACTTATAGGTCAGTCCGATCTGATCGATGGCCTTGGCGAACCGCGCATTGTCGATGCCGCCGTAGCCGTTGGCTTTCACTTCCGCCGTCACGAGATTGTCGCGGATCGCCATGTTCAGCCGCTCGAGCTCAGTCGCCTTCTTGGCAACGTCGTTACGCTTGATGACCGAGTCGACCGCGGTGTCGGGAGACTTGATCGTTTCCTTCAAGCCCTTGGTGAAGGCCTTGAGGAAGCCTTTCACCGCGTTCGGGTTGTCGGCGGCGAATTTCGGATTCACGATGACGGCGTTGCCATAGAGGTTGACGCCGTAGTCGGCCATCAGCAGCACCACGATATCGTCGGCCGGAACGCCGCGGTCCTTGAGGTTGATGAAGGACGAGAACGAGAAGCCGGTGATGGCGTCGACCTGGCCGGCGGCCAGCATCGGTTCGCGCACCGGGAAGCCGACGTTCTCGATCGTCACTTTGGAGGCGTCGATGCCGTTGGCCTGCACGAAGATCGGCCACTGGGCGTAAGCGCCGTCAGGCGCCGGCGCGCCGAGCTTCTTGCCCTCGAGATCCTTCGGCGTGGAAATGCCGCGGCTCTTGCGGCCGACGATCGAGAAGGGCGGTTTGTTGTAGACCATGAACACCGCTTTGATCGGGGTGCCCGGATTGGCGTCGCGGAAGCGGGTCAGCGAATTGATGTCGGCAAAGCCCATATCGTAGGTGCCGGACGCGACGCGGTTGATCGGCTCGACCGAACCGGCCGCCGAGTCGATGGTGACGTCGAGGCCCTCGGCTTTGAAGTAGCCCTTGTCGAGCGGCAACACGAATATCGCCGAAGGCCCTTCGAATTTGAAGTCGAGGCTGAACTTGATGTTGGTCTGGGCCGACGCACTGGCGGTGGACAGCAGCAGACCGACGATAATTCCGGCGACTTTCGTCCGGCCGGCGGTGAAAACGCTCATTGTACCTGATCCTCTGGTGGTGGCCCGCGCACGCAGCGATGCGGCTTGGCCATGGCGCAAATTTAATCTCTTCTCAGCAAAGAACATGCCGTTACAAAGAGCAAGATATCGACGGGAAGTGCGGGAAACTGCACGTCTGTTGACCAGGGCTGGCGCGCACTTAGGCAACGGTGTCCCGATGCCGTCCCGGCTGGCGGGAATCGTGCGGTTCGGGTGATGATAAAGTGGCGGCAATCTCGGAGGCGCGGACGATGCCTGCGGCCAAGCCTGCCTTAGCGGTGCGCGACATATTGTCCTTCCAGGCGCCCTATGCGCCGGCGGAGGAGGGAATTGCAGCGGCACTGCTGGGCAATGCCGGACATTTGGCCGCCGAGGCGCGCATCGACGCCCGCGCCCGCCGCCTGATCGAGGCGATCCGCGCCCGGGTGGGCGGTTTGGGTGGAGTCGAGGACTTCCTGCATGCCTATGCGCTCTCCACCAAGGAGGGCCTGGCGCTGATGGTGCTGGCCGAGGCGCTGTTGCGGGTGCCGGACGCCGTCACCGCCGACAAACTTATCGAGGACAAGCTCAAGGCGGGTGATTGGACGCGCCATGACCGTTCGTCGGCCTTGCTGGTGTCGGCCTCGGCCTGGACGCTCGGCATCACCGCCCGCGTGATCCATCCCGGCGAAACGCCCGAGGGCATTGTCGACCAACTGGTCAAGCGGCTCGGCGTGCCGGCGGTGCGCGCCGCGACCCGGCAGGCAATGAAACTGCTCGGCTCGCACTTCGTGCTTGGGCAGACCATCGAGGAGGCGCTGAAGCGGGCGCACGCGCATGGCGAGTTTCTGTATTCCTTCGACATGCTGGGCGAGGGCGCCCGCAACGCGGCGGACGCCGAGCGCTATTTCGAATCCTACGCCCACGCCATCGCCGCGATCAGCAAGACGGCCGGCAATGAAGCTCTGCCGAAGCGCCCGGGCATTTCAGTCAAGCTGTCGGCGCTGCATCCGCGCTATGAGGCGCTGTCGCGCGAGCGCGTGCTTAAAGAGTTGGTGCCGAAGCTGCTCGAACTCGCGCGCATGGCAAAAGCGCACCAACTCAATTTCACCGTCGATGCCGAAGAGGCCGACCGGCTTGAACTGTCGCTCGAGGTGATCGCTGCGGCGTTGCGCGATGCATCGCTCGCCAACTGGGACGGCTTCGGTCTCGCGGTGCAGGCCTATCAGAAGCGCGCCGGCGCCGTGATCGACTGGGTCGCGGACACCGCGGACGCGCTCGGCCGTCGTCTGATGGTGCGTCTGGTCAAGGGCGCCTACTGGGACACCGAGATCAAACGCGCGCAGGAGCGCGGGCTTGCCGACTATCCGGTGTTCACCCGCAAGGCGATGACCGATCTCTGCTATCTCGATTGCGCGCGCAAGCTGCTCAAGGCGCGGCCGCGGCTCTATCCGCAATTCGCCACGCACAATGCGCTGACCGTCGCCAGTGCGATCGAGGATGCCGGCAATACGCGCGATTACGAATTCCAGCGCCTGCACGGCATGGGCGACGCACTTTATCAATCGCTGCTTGCCGAATTGCCGGAACTGGTGTGCCGCGTCTATGCGCCGGTCGGCGGCTATGCCGATCTGCTCGCCTATCTGGTGCGGCGTCTGCTGGAGAACGGCGCGAACTCTTCGTTCGTGTCGGTGGCGGCCGATCCGAACGTGCCGATCGAAACCATCCTACGGCGGCCCCAAAGCTGGATCGCCGATCCGAGCCGCGCGCGTCACTCGCACATTCCGATGCCGCGCGATCTGTTCGGCGCCGAACGGCGCAA
>JANMSZ010000123.1:0-3844 GCA_031389925.1 Hyphomicrobiales bacterium
GCTCAACGGCCCCAAGCTCGAGGGCGACTCCGGCCACGCGAGCCAGAGCGACATCGACGCGATGTTCGATTGATCACCGGTTCCACCCTCGGATCAAGTCCGAGGGCATGCTTTTCGGGATCATGCGCTTGATGGTCTGCGGATCACGATAAAGCAGATCAGCGCCACAGCGGCAAAGCCCGCGGCCAGCCCCAGCGCCATCGGATCCGATGTGCGGTCGATGACAAACGCCATCGCCAGCGGCGCCGCCGCCTGCATCAGCAGGAACGGAGCGGCGAGCCGCCCCATCAGCCGGCCGTAACCGGAGGCGCCGAACAGCGCCAGCGGCACCGCGCCACGCGTGATCGTCACCAGCCCGTTGGCGCCGCCGAACAGCAGCGCGAAGCACGCCGCCACCAGCGGCGAGAAGCCGAGGATCGCCAGCATCACGAAGGCGCACAGCAAGACGCTCAGCGCGAAGCGCACCACCCACAAAGGATGCAAGTCGCGGCCGAAGGAGAATTCGATCAGCCGGGCGCCGACCTGCGCCGGACCGAATAGCGCGCCGATCCACACCACCGTTCCGGCATCGATGCCGGAACGCGAGAAGATCGCCAACAAATGCGCGGCCAAGCCCGACGGAACGAACGCATAGGCCGTGAAGGCCGATGCGACCAAGATGAACGGCAGGCCGTGCGGCGGCAGCACTTTGTCCGGCACTTTGACCTCGCCCGACTTCGGCACATTTGTTTCGGCGCGGCCGCGCGGCAGCGCGAAGGCATGCAGCGGCGCCGAGACGCAGGTGAGCAGCACGGCATAGATCAAGTAAGTGCCGCGCCAGCCGACCGCCTCCAGCAGGAAGTGCGTTGCCGGCCAGCCTACGGTCGAGGCAAAGCCGCCGGCCAGCGTCAGCGCCGTGATCGGCCGCCGCGCGGCGGCGCCGAAGATGCGGCCCAGCGTCGCAAAGGCGGCGTCATACAGGTTCGCCGACATGGCGACGCCCAGCACCATCCACACCGCGTAATAGGCAATGCGGTTGTCGGCATAACCGATCAGCACCAGCCCCAACGCGCCGACGAGCGAGCCGACCGTCATGGTCACGTGACCGCCGAAGCGGTCGATCGAACGGCCGACGGTGGGCGCGATCAAGCCGGCGACCAACAGCGCGACCGAAAAGCCGCCCATGGCGAAGGACATCGACCAGCCGCGCTCCTGGGCGATGAGCGGGACAATCAAGACCGGCGTGTAGAAGATCATGCCCCACGACAGAATCTGCGTGACGCCGAGAACCGGCACGGCACGCCAAGGTCCGCGTAGGAATGGGCCGGAGATGAATTCGCGTCGAGGAATCATGCGGCCAGACTACATCATGCGCGGGGCTGATCCGCGCATGACGGCCGCGCGATTATTACCGCGCCGGGGGCTGCTGGATCGGCGGCTGCACTGGACGCGGTGCCGTCTTGGGCGCGGCCTTCGGCCGGGCCTTGGACGCAGCCTTGGCTCGCGGCGGCTTCTGGCCTTCCGGTCCGCAGCGTACATAGACCATGGTGCCGTAGCGGCCGTGAACTTCGGTATCGATGTAGCGCAACGCCAGCACGCGGCCGTCGAAGTTGACCACTTCGCGGTCTTGCTGGCTGCCCGGCGGATCTTCGGCGGGCCCGATGAAGGTCTTGTTGCCCGGCGCGCCCTTGAGGCGCAGCTCGGTCGGCGTCGCCTGGTCGGCAAGATGCATCATGACCCCGCCGGTCGGGCCGAGCGTGATGATGTAGGGCTGTTTGCACTGATTGGCGGCGGCCGCTTCGGTGCGCGCCCGGTCCTCGTCCTTATGATAGGCGGCAAGGCCCCAGCGCCCGACAATGTCCTGCGGCGGGAACGCCGGCGGCAGCGTCGGCGTCACCTCGGGGGCGGGCGGCGGCGCTTCAGGGGAGGTCGAAAACGGATTGCTGATGCCGGCGCAGCCGGCAAGGCCCAAAGTAAGCAGCGCCAAGACCAGAGCGGTCGGCAGGCTGGGTCGGGTCGGAAGGCTCATTCGGGCTCCTGCGAGGCTTGCAGAGGGATTTTGGGGGGTCGTGGCGGTGCGCGCAAGCAGGCCCGGCGGCCCCCCGTGAGGCCGTCAACATAGCAAACGCGGGTTAACGCTCCCGGCACCCGCCGGTTCGGACCGGTCTGCGCGATGCTTGACACCCAATCGTGGACGCCATATGTCCCGGCGAGCAATTTTAGCACTCTACCTACATGAGTGCTAAAGGCTTACGAAATCAAGTCTTTCCGTTCCCGCCGACAAGGAAACCCAATGGCCAAGACAAAGTTCCGTCCGCTGCACGACCGCCTGGTCGTTCGCCGCATCACCGCCCTGGAGAAGACCAAAGGCGGCATCATCATTCCCGACAGCGCCCAGGAAAAGCCGTCGGAAGGCGAAGTGATCGCCGTCGGCCCGGGCGGCCGCGACGAGGCCGGCAAGCTGATCCCGATCGACATCAAGGTCGGCGACCGCGTGCTGTTCGGCAAATGGTCGGGCACCGAGGTCAAGCTCGATGGTGAAGACCTCATCATCATGAAGGAATCCGACGTCATGGGCGTGATCGCCTAAGACTCAAACTCGAAATACATTTGGAGTAGTTCACATGGCTGCCAAAGAAGTAAAATTTTCCGTCGACGCGCGCGACCGCATGCTGCGCGGCGTCGATATCCTCGCCAACGCGGTGAAGGTCACGCTCGGCCCCAAGGGCCGCAACGTCGTGCTCGACAAGAGCTTCGGCTCGCCGCGCATCACCAAGGACGGCGTCACCGTCGCCAAGGAGATCGAGCTCGAGGATAAGTTCGAGAACATGGGCGCGCAGATGGTGCGCGAAGTCGCCTCCAAGACCAACGATCTCGCCGGCGACGGCACCACCACCGCGACCGTGCTGGCCCAGGCGATCGTGCGCGAAGGCGCCAAGTCGGTTGCCGCCGGCATGAATCCGATGGATCTCAAGCGCGGCATCGACATCGCCGTCGCCGCCGTCGTCAAGGATATCGAGAAGCGCGCCAAGCCCGTTGGCTCGTCGGCTGAAGTGGCCCAGGTCGGCACCATCTCAGCCAACGGCGATGCCCAGATCGGCAGCATGATCGCCAAGGCGATGCAGAAGGTCGGCAACGAAGGCGTCATCACCGTTGAAGAAGCCAAGGCGATGGAGACCGAGGTCGAGATCGTCGAAGGCATGCAGTTCGACCGCGGCTACATCTCGCCCTACTTCGTCACCAACGCCGAGAAGATGGTGGCCGAGCTCGAGGACGCCTACATCCTCCTGCACGAAAAGAAGCTGTCGGGCCTGCAGTCGATGCTGCCGCTGCTCGAAGCCGTGGTGCAGACCGGCAAGCCGCTGGTCATCATCGCGGAAGACGTCGAAGGCGAAGCCATCGCCACGCTCGTCGTCAACAAGCTGCGCGGTGGCCTCAAGGTCGCGGCCGTCAAGGCGCCGGGCTTCGGCGATCGCCGCAAGGCCATGATGGAAGATATCGCCATCCTGACCGGCGGCCAGTTGATCTCGGAAGACCTCGGCATCAAGCTTGAGAACGTGACCGTGCAGATGCTCGGCCGCGCCAAGAAGGTGATCATCGAGAAGGAAAAGACCACGGTCGTCAACGGCGTTGGCAAGAAGGCCGACATCGAAGCGCGCGTGAACCAGATCAAGGCGCAGATCGAAGAGACCACCTCCGACTACGACAAGGAAAAGCTGCAGGAACGTCTGGCGAAGCTCGCCGGCGGCGTTGCGGTAATCCGCGTCGGCGGCGCTTCCGAAATGGAAGTGAAGGAAAAGAAGGATCGCGTCGATGACGCGCTCAACGCCACCCGCGCTGCCGTTCAAGAAGGCGTCGTTCCGGG
>JANMSZ010000150.1:0-6948 GCA_031389925.1 Hyphomicrobiales bacterium
TGCGAAACGGCGTTCCAACATATTTTCTCGAAGTCGCTATTCCGACAAAAAAGTATGCCGAAATCCTCCAGCGCTCGGTGGCGGACAACGAGTGGATCGCATCGATTGTGGATCCGGCACGAAGGGTCGTAGCCCGCTCTAGCCAGCATGACGAGTTCTCCGGCAAATTAATTCCGCCCGGCTCCGTCCTCCCGCAAGACTCGCAGGGCGTCATCAGGTTGGTCACTCTCAACGGAGTCGACACCTTTCTGTTTTATGCCCGCTCCGCCGCCACCGGCTGGGTTGTTTCGGTCGGCATTCCGCGCAGCGTGCTGGAGGCGCCCTCGACGCTCGCATTCACCAGCTTCGCCATCGCCGGAGGCCTACTTTTGGCGGTCGGGATCGGTCTGTCGTACTACTTAAGCGGTCGCTTGAAACGTTCGATGGGGGCGTTGGGCATCGATCGCAAGCCGACACGCGAGGAATTCCGCGTCCTGTTTGAATTCGCGCCCAACGGCGTGGTGGCGATTAACAGCGACGGCCTCATTGCGCTGGTGAACGCGCAAATGGAGACGATGTTCGGCTATCTCCGTGAGGAGTTAGTTGGGCAGCCGGTCGAAAAGCTCATTCCAGAAAGCGCTCGCAACGCCCACTCAACATTGAGAAAAGAATTTACGCTCGCGCCGCAAGCCCGCCCGATGGGTGTTGGACGCGAATTGTTCGGCCAGCGTAAGGATGGCAGCAAATTTCCAATTGAAATTGGCCTCAATCCGATCACTACCGGCGCCGGAAATCTCGTGATGGCAACCGTGGTGGATATCACCGACCGCAAGCGCGCCGAGGAGAGCCTCTTCGCCGCTTCGGCCAAACTGCGCACTAGCGAAGAGCAACGCCATTTCGCGATCGAGGCTGGCGAGTTCGGGGCCTGGAGTTGGGATTTCGCCGCGGATACGGTTTGGTGGTCGGATCGGTTGAGGGAGATCATTGGTTTGCCGCCTACGATCTCGCCCACTCATGAGGCCTATTTCGATCGTATCCATCCGTCAGATCGGCATATCGTCGAACAGAACAAACGACGCTGCCTGGAGGGCGAGCGTCATTTTGATATAGAATATCGAGTTCTCGGCTTGAATGGTCATCCGCCCCGTTGGGTGAATTCCAAGGGGCAAATCGATAGCGATGTGGCGGGCAAGCCTCTGGCCATGCACGGCGTCATCCAGGACATCACCGCGCGAAAGATGGCGGAGCACGAACGCCAGGATTTGCGCCGTCGCTTGATGCAAGCGCAGGAAGGCGAGCGGCTTCGATTGGCGCATGAATTGCACGATCAGACCGGCCAGAATCTCGTCGCCGTCATGATGGAACTGAAAGGTATTGAATCGCTGATCAACGAGGACGGGCAGGATCGTGTTCGCGGTCTTCGTAAGCAACTTGAACTGATGGGGAAGTCGCTTCACCACGTGGCTTGGGAATTGCGGCCGGCTTCCATCGATGAACTCGGGCTGGCGAGCGCGCTTGCCAATTACGTGGCCGAATGGAGCGAGCAGTACGGTATCGAGGCCGATTTCCACTGCCGCGATGCAAAGCTCGATGAGCTTCCGGAAGAAGTGAGAACGACTATCTACCGCGTAGCCCAGGAGGGGCTGACCAACATCGCCAAGCATGCGTTGGGTGCCACAATCATCAGCGTCGTGATCGATCGCGTCGATGCGATTCTGCAGCTCACGATCGAGGACAATGGCAGCGGTTTCGACGCCGGCTCGCAAACCGGACTTGCCGGTGCTCGTTGGGGCGACCGTCTTGGCCTCCCCGGCATGCGCGAACGGCTGTCGCTGATCGGCGCGCGTCTCGAGATCGACTCGTCGATTGGCTCCGGAACCACGATTTTCGTCCGTATTCCGCTTGATCGAGATAGGATGACGGCATGACTGGAAAGACGCGCGTGACCCTCGCCGACGACCACCCGATCGTGCTCGCCGGCTTGCGCAGTCTGATCGAGGCGGAGGCCGATCTCGACCTTGTCGGCGAGGCGACAAGCGGACTGGCGGCGCTAAAACTCATCCGCGAAAAGTTGCCGGACGTCGCGGTGGTCGATATTTCGATGCCCGAACTCAACGGCATCATGCTCTCCCGCCGCGTCGCGCAAGAATGCCCGTCGGTGCGCATGCTCGTGCTGTCGCTGCATGAGGACCGGTCCTACGTGAAACAGGCGCTGGAGGCCGGCGTGCGCGGTTATGTGTTGAAGAGGTCGGCGGCGGAAAATCTGGTGCAGGCTATTCGCGCCGTGCTTGTGGGCGGGCTCTATGTCGATCCGGTCATTGCGACCCGCATGTTTGAGAGCAAACCCCCTCGGGCCGGCCGCTCGCCGGCAACCGCAAATATGCCCGATCTGACAGATCGCGAGGCGGAGGTTCTGAAATTTTCGGCGCTCGGCTTCACCAACAAAGAAATTGCCAACCGGCTCTCCGTGAGCGCGAAAACGGTCGAGACGCATAAAGCGCGCGCGACCGAAAAACTCAGCCTCAAGACGCGCGCCGAACTGGTCCGCTACGCCTCCGCGCAGGGATGGCTCGCGGATATTTAGTTGTTTGTAGAAAATTATTCTAGTGAAAAAAGTCTTAATCGGTAAGGCAAGTTCCTACTTTGCGAGTGGGCCATTACCACTGATTGAGGCCGTGAAAAATCTATAGACCTCACACCGTGAAGTTCGTCGATCTCAACGACGCATGGTGAAAGTGTGATGTCATCTGACAGCGCCCGCTCAGACAATTCCCGGTTAGATTCTTCGCGTTCGGAATTACGCAAGAGTGTGCGTACGCGCCCCCATTATCAAGCCTCGATTAGGTTTGCGGGCGGGATTGTCGAGTGCGATTGCGCGCTCGCTGACGTTTCGGACGGTGGCGCCAAGCTGGCTATTAGTAGTCAGTATGAGATTCCGGACGAATTCACGTTGGTGCTCTCGGAGCGTTATAAACTGATCCATCGGTGCAGCGTCGTATGGCGAGCCGGAGGCTATATTGGTGTTCAATTTTTGAAGGGCTCCCCGCCAACCGAGGTCGAAGCCACGGCCACAGCCACAGCCGAAGCCCCTGTATCAGTAAGTCTCGACTGTTAGCTGCGCGGCCACGCGCATGTTTGAGAGCAAACCTCCGGCCGGCGCTCGCCGACGACCGCGAATATACCCGATCTGACCGACCGCGAGGCGGAGGTTCTGAAATTTTCGGTGCTCGGCTTCGCCAACAAAGAGATTGCTGGCCGGCTCGCCGTCAGCGCGAAAATGGTAGAGACGCATGAAGCGCGAGCGACCGAAAAACTCAGCCTCAAAACGCGCGCCGAACTGGTCCGCTTCGCCTCCGCGCAGGGATGGCTCGCGGATATTTAGCCGTTTGTAAAAACTATTTTAGATGAAGAAAATCTTACTCCGTAAGGTAAGTTCCTACCTAATAGGTAGGCCCTTACGACTACTGAGGTCGTGAAAAATCTATAGATCTGACGGTGAAGTTCGTCGATCTCAACGACTCATAGTAAAAGTGTGAAGTACAGATGTCATCTGCCAGCGCCCGCTCGGATAGTCTCCGGCTCAACTCTTCGCGTACTGAATTGCGCAAGAACGCGCGTAAGCGCTTCCATTGTCCGGGCTGGATCATGTTTGCGGGCGAGCCCACCCCGCGTGAATGCGCGGTCACCAACGTTTTCGGGCGTGGCGCCAAACTGACCGTTTGCAATCAGCATGAGATTCCCGACGAATTCACGCTGGTGCTGCCGGAGCGTTTCAGGCTGACCCGCCGATGCAGTGTTATGTGGCGCGCCGGCAACGCTATTGGCATTCGATTTTTGAAGGATTGCCGGCCAGCCGAGGTCGCAGCCGGGGCCACGGCACTAGTGAATCTCGACTGTTAATTGCGCGGCAACAAAGAGCCAATGCCATGATCGATGCTCGACACGATTATCCCAATACTGCGGCATCCGTGCCGCTGCGCGTGGCAATTATTCAGAACGACGATGTCGAGTTCTTGTTGACGCAGCGAATGCTGGAAAAGATGACGCGTCAGACGATTTCGATCACCCGCTCGAACAGTTTTGACACCGGCCTGGCGCTCTTAACGGCTCAAACATTTGATGTCGCACTGGTCGGCTACCTGCTCGGGCCTTACCGTGGCGTCGATCTGGTGCGCGCGCTTGGCGGCAGGAATTCGCCGACGCCATTCATCATGCTGTCAGGTGTCGCGGATCGCCGGATCGACCTTGAGGCGATGGAAGCCGGCGTTATGGATTTCCTCGACATGACCGCGCTCTCGCTCGATCATCTCGAACGGACGATCCGTTACGTCCGGCATGTCAGCCAGACCATGACCGGTCTCCGCAAGGCCAGCGAAGCCCCGAAACCGGCTGCTCCCGACGGGCCCACGGGCGAAATGGCTGCAAGCCATGGCCGAAAACCGTCTCAGAACGGAAATTTTGTCGGTCACGAACTGCTGACGCCGCGCGAAAACGAGGTTATGGCGCACATCGCCCAGGGAGCATCGAGCAAGATGGCCGCGCTACAGCTCGGCGTCAGCCCACGGACGATTGACATTCATCGCGCGCACATCATGCGCAAGCTCAATGCGAGGAATGCCGCGGATCTGGTCCGCATCACGCTAGGCAATGAACGCGTCGGCTGATCGCGTCGCTGCCGCGCCGCGCACAATCGAATTTCAAAACAATATTTTGCACCCATGATCGGGGCGGGCGTGTGAGCGCATCGTCGCCTAGCCTGGCGACGGGAAGCGTCGTGCTCGATGCCACGCATGGCGTCGGGCGGCACTGAACGTCTCACAAAAACGAATTCTTGCAGCCTCATCGTCTGCCCGCAGGCATGCGGCCGTGATCGCTATAAGCGATACTGCCTATACGTATAAGTAAATATGCCTATTTTCTAGGTAGTATTACACATAAGCTAGAAAGTATTACGTAAGTAAAAGTACCAGTTTAACTATACTTTTTTGCCAATTGTTCTTGATTATCAAATAAAACTGCATATAAATCAAGTAGTTATCGATTCAGCATGAAGTATATTAAGGGTATTTATTCGGATTTGATTCCAGTTTTACTGAAAAAACCACTCCTGCTCTTCACGGGCATTAGGACGATTACAAACCAGGGGTGAATTACATGTCTAGCATCTTACTTTCCAGCGCGGTGCGCGCCAACCTTACCTCGCTGCAGCAGACCAACGATCTGCTCAAGACCACTCAGCACCATCTCGCCACTGGCAAACGAATCAATTCAGCGTTTGACAACCCGGCGGTATTTTTCACCGCTGACGCTATGAGCGACCGCGCCGTTGCTCTCAATACCGTCATGGACGGCATTACGAGCGCTTTCAAAACCCTGGATTCCACCAATAACAGCCTCACCGCGCTCACCAATCTCGTCAAAGCCGCGCAGTCGAGCGCGAACGCGGCGCTCGCGAGCGCGGGGACCACGGCCCGCACGACCGGTAGCGTGGCCGGTCTTAGCGGCACGAGTTCGTTCACGGTGGTTGCCGCGCGCACCATCACAGTCAACGACGGCACCACCACGGCTACCATCACGTCGGCCGGCGCCGTGACGGTTCAGCAGGTTCTCGACGGCGTGAACAACGCAGCCGGCCTTAAGGTCAAGGCGTCGTTGACATCGGACGGTAAGATCCAGCTCGAGGGGACGCAGGCCAATACGATTGTCATCGGCGGCACGATAACCGCACCCGAGCTGACGCAGTTCGGACTGACGGCGGGTACGACGGCCGCGGGTACGTTGAATACCTCGCGTTCGGCGCTCGCGGCTCAATTTGACTCGACCCGTGCCCAAATCGACCAGCTTGCCGCGGATGCCACCTTCAATGGCGTCAATCTGCTGAATGGCGGCAGCCTGAAGGTCAGCTTCAACGAAAAATCGACGTCGTCCTTGAGCGTCGCCGGCGTCACTGACACCTCCGCCGGTCTCGGTGTCGTCGCCTCGGCGAACACGTTCCAGACCGACTAGGACATTAACGACGCACTCAACAATTTGAAAACCGCACTCGCCACCCTGACGACGCAAGCAAACGTGTTTGCAAACAATGTCGATATCGTTCAGACGCGTCAGGACTTCACCAAGTCACTGATCGCCACGCTGAATGCGGCGTCGGATAGCCTGGTGATGGCGGACCAGAACGAGGAGGGTGCCAATCTCCTCGCGTTGCAGGCCAGGCAGCAGCTTTCGACAACGGCCCTGTCGATGGCTGCCAGCGCCGATCAATCGGTTCTGCAACTCTTCCAGTAAGGCGATACGGCAACATCGCCGTGTCGTTCGTTCTACCGGCGAGGCCTCCGCCTCGCCGGTTTTACGTCCGGGCGTTTTAAGCCAGCAAGGCTTTTGCACTCCGGTTACTGGTCAAAGCCTGGCGCTGGGTGCTTCACGCGCATCCTACGCGGCTACCGTCCGAAGAAGTTAACAATGCGTTAGCGAGTCAGGCAAAGACCTACAACCTGACGTGGCGCTGCTAATTACAATAAAACTCACGGGGATTATGTTTGATCCTCAGATAAGGCACGGCGGCTCGCCCATGAGCGCCGGGGCTTCTCTTGAAGTCCAAGCCCGTAAACCCGATGTAAGGAGTGTTCGTATGTTGAACCGGCTTCGCGCGTTCCTCAAAGACGACTCTGGCGCTACCGCAATTGAGTATGGACTCATCGCGGCGGGGATTTCCGTCGCAATCATCGCTGTCGTGAACGGCCTTGGCACCTCGCTGAATGCCAAATTCAAATCGATCTCGACGCAGTTGAAATAGACTGCATCCGATTGCGGTCCGTTAAGTGTTTCGAACCGCAGAAACGCCGGACCATGTCGGGCGGCTGGGCATTACTCGGCCGCCGGCACTGCGCTCCGAGGTCAAATCATTCCTAGAAATTAACAATACGTGAGCTCGTCAGGAAAATTCCTACAGCTTTGCCCGATCGTCGCGCC
>JANMSZ010000170.1:0-4331 GCA_031389925.1 Hyphomicrobiales bacterium
ATCAACGACAAGCACATCGAGGTGATCGTTCGCCAGATGCTGCAGAAGGTCGAGATCGACGACGCCGGCGAAACCGATTTGCTGCAGAGCGAGCAGATCGACAGGTCGGAGATGGACGAGATCAACGTCCGTGCCGTCGCCGAAGGCAAGAAGCCGGCAAGCGGTCACCCCGTTCTGCTCGGCATCACCAAGGCGAGCCTGCAGACCCGTTCGTTCATCTCGGCGGCGTCGTTCCAGGAAACCACGCGCGTCCTCACCGAAGCCGCGGTCAACGGCAAGGCGGATACGCTCGACGGTCTCAAGGAAAACGTCATCGTCGGCCGCCTGATCCCGGCGGGTACCGGCGCCATGATGAACGAGCTACGCGAAGTGGCGGTCAAGCGCGACGCCCTCATCCTCGAGGAGCGCGAGCGGGACGCCGCCAAGGCCGCGGCCAAGGCGGAAGCGGCGGCAGCGCCGGCCTTGCCTGCGGCTGAGTAGACTTCGCACGGCCTGCGACGAATCGAAGGGCCGCCCTCAGGGCGGCCCTTTTTCGTTGGGGAGGCCCGCTTCCTAGGTAGCGGGTTTCATAATGACATATCTATGGTTGAGTTTGGGCCCGGTGTCGCGGTAGCATGAGACCTGCTTTGGCAATTCTGGGGGGATGCCAATGGAGGGTATCGATCTTCTGCGGAAGCTCGCCGATGTCTATCAGGCGCAGCCGATCGAGTTTCCGCTGTTGCGTCCAGTGACGATGGCGCAATGGATGCTCGAGAGCGGGAAGGGGACGTCCGCTCTTGCGGTCAAGCACAATAATTTCGGCGGGCTAAAATGGCGCGACGAGATGCGGCCCTATGCCACGAAGGTGAATGAAAAGGCGCATGACGGCTACGCCGACTACTGCAAGTTCGCGAAGCCGGAAGATTTCATCCGAGGCTATTGGGCCTTCATGGATCGGTCGCCTTATGCCGGCTGGCGGAAGCACGCGGCGACTGGCGAACAATACCTACGGTTCATCGCACCGATCTACGATCCCTCGAACAAGAGCTACGTCGCGCAGACGATGGCCCTTGTGCCGCAGGCGGAAGCGTTGCTCGGTGGCGCGGCGCTGTTAGCCGCGGGATCGGCGCTGGTGACGAGCATCGGCAAGGTTGGCTGGCCGCTGGGTTTGCTCGTGGCCGCGGGTATCGGCGGATATCAAGCCTATTACGATGTCGGCTTTGGCGGCTGGATCAGGGACAAGCTCGGCTTTGCTTCCGTCAGCAGTCTCGTCGTTTATCCGGAGCCTTACTACCTGGTCCACATCGACTCGGTTCTGTTGCCGCCCCTTCAGACGGCCCCGCTCCGGGGCGACCGCAGCGACTGGGTGTGGGTGAAGTCGTCCAATGTGGACTCGGTCGTGATGTCCAGCAAATGGAGAATCTATACGCTAGGGCAATTGCCGACCGGCGAGTTCCGGGTCACGTTTTTGGGGACCAATCAGACGATCGCGCGCGAGGATCGGGCCAGCCGCACTGGGCCTTTCCGGACGAGCCGTGAACTATGCCCCGCCTTTGCGGCCCGCAAGATCAAGCTTACCCCCGACCGTGCCAGGCAATTGGGCTGCCCTTAGAGCCTCCGCGTGCGGTACGCTTGGTAGGCTTCATATTGGCCTGATCCGCCCCGCCGCGCGGGGCTGATTTCGGCCGATTCGGGCCGCGGCGGCCAAAAGGTGGCCGAGTCAGCCACCTTGCAGGGCCCCGAAGCGGCTGTTATCGAGCTTTGCGCCTAAAGCCCAGCAACCACGTTAAGCGAGGGCTCCGATGGCTCGCAAAACCCCGGTTTTCCGGTCCTTTTCGCCTTGACTTGGGGGGGAGTGGCCGATACATACGCCTCACTTTACGGCAGGCGGTGAGCTTCGCTTGTTCGGAACGGCCGCACGGCCAAGCCATTGAGATTGTTGAGTATTTCTCATTGGATTGGTTGGCGCATCGCCTCGACGGATGAAGCTCAAACGCTGCCTCTGACAGCCACTGTCAGGTTTTAGGAGAACGGTCGCGGTGAAAATCGCGGTCGTCCGAACGGAAAAGCGCCCCCGCGTTTGATGCGGATGGCGCGATTTCGTTTTGCGCGCGGGTACTACCCCGCGCGTGAATGACTGATTCACGGGCGCTCTTAGCCCAACACGAACGTAGCGAAGGCGAACGATGCCGACGATTAACCAGCTGATTGCCAATCCGCGCCAACCGCTCAAGACCCGCAATAAGGTCCCGGCGCTGCAGGCGAGCCCCCAGAAGCGCGGCGTTTGCACGCGCGTCTACACGACGACCCCGAAGAAGCCGAACTCGGCGCTCCGCAAGGTTGCCAAGGTTCGTCTGACGAACGGCTTCGAAGTGATCGGTTACATCCCGGGCGAGGGCCACAATCTTCAGGAACATTCCGTGGTCATGATCCGCGGCGGCCGCGTCAAGGATTTGCCGGGCGTTCGCTATCACATCCTGCGCGGCGTCCTCGATACGCAGGGCGTCAAGAATCGTAAGCAGCGCCGTTCGAAGTACGGCGCCAAGCGTCCGAAATAAGGGTAATCGTTATGTCCCGTCGTCACGCCGCAGAAAAACGCGAAATCATTCCGGACCCGAAGTTCGGAAACATCGTCGTGTCCAAATTCATGAATGCCGTCATGTACGACGGCAAGAAGTCGGTCGCCGAAGGCATCGTCTACGGTGCCCTCGAAATGATCGAGACCAAGACCAAGCTGGCCCCGCTCTCGGTGTTCCAGCAGGCGCTCGACAACGTGATGCCATCGATCGAAGTGCGCTCACGGCGCGTCGGCGGCGCCACCTACCAGGTGCCCGTCGAAGTGCGCACGTCGCGCCGCCAGGCCCTCGGCATTCGCTGGATCATCATCGCCGCGCGCGATCGTAACGAAAAGACCATGACTGAGCGGCTCTCGGCTGAGCTGCTCGATGCTTCGAACAACAGGGGAAACGCCGTCAAGAAGCGCGAGGACACCCACAAGATGGCGGAAGCCAACCGGGCCTTCTCGCATTATCGCTGGTGACGACGAACAACCTATAGGAATCGAATTCAATGCCCCGCGTCCACGCAATCGAGGACTACCGTAATTTCGGCATCATGGCTCACATTGATGCCGGGAAAACCACGACTACGGAACGGATCCTCTATTACACCGGCAAGAGCCATAAAATCGGCGAGGTGCATGAAGGCGCCGCGACGATGGATTGGATGGAGCAGGAGCAGGAACGCGGCATCACCATCACTTCGGCCGCGACCACCGCGTTCTGGCACGGCAAGCGTCTCAACATCATCGACACCCCCGGCCACGTGGACTTCACCATTGAAGTCGAGCGTTCGCTGCGCGTGCTCGACGGCGCCGTCGTCGTGCTCGACAGCAACCAGGGCGTCGAGCCGCAGACCGAAACCGTCTGGCGTCAGGGCGACAAGTACAAAGTTCCGCGCATCGTGTTCGCCAACAAGATGGACAAGATCGGCGCCGATTTCTTCAAGTGCATCGACGACATCAAGACCCGCCTCGGCGCCAAGCCGATCGCGATCCAGCTCCCGATCGGCTCCGCGCAGAACTACAAGGGTCTGATCGACCTGGTGCGCATGAAGGGCGTGATCTGGGAAGACGAAGCGCTCGGCGCCAACTACAAAGATATCGACATTCCCGCCGACATGCTGGACCAGGCGAACGAATACCGCGAACTGATGATCGAAGCCGTCTGCGAGCTCGATGACGATGCCGCGACCGCTTACCTCGAAGGCAAGATGCCCGACGAGGCGACCGTCAAGAAACTGCTCCGCAAGGCCGTGATCACCGGCGCTTTCTTCCCGGTGCTGTGCGGCTCGGCGTTCAAGAACAAGGGCGTGCAGCCGCTGCTCGATGCGGTGGTCGACTATCTGCCGTCGCCGCTCGACGTGCCGCCGATTATGGGTATCAACCCGGACAACGGCGAAGAAGTCGTGCGCAAGCCCGACGACAGCGAGCCGCTCGCTTTGCTCGGCTTCAAGATCATGGACGACCCCTTCGTCGGCACCATCACCTTCTGCCGCATCTATTCGGGCACGCTCACCAGCGGCACCGGCGTCATCAACTCGACCAAAGAGCGCAAAGAGCGCATCGGCCGCATGTTGTTGATGCATGCCAACAACCGCGAAGACATCAAGGAAGCCTATGCCGGCGACATCGTCGCGTTGGCGGGCCTCAAGGAAGTGCGCACCGGCGACACGCTGTGCGACCCCAAGCAGCCGGTCATCCTTGAAAAGATGGAATTCCCGGAGCCGGTGATCGAAATCGCGATCGAGCCGAAGTCGAAGGCCGACCAGGAAAAGCTCGGCGTCGCGCTGGC
>JANMSZ010000182.1:0-15120 GCA_031389925.1 Hyphomicrobiales bacterium
CCCCACGAAGGGGGCCCGGTTGCAGGATGCTGGCGTGGGGGCCAGCAAACTTCAGAGGGAACAGCTACGGCATCGGCGACTCTGGGAGGATATCCACGATACCGCAGCGAGGTGTCACTATGCGAGGTGCGCGCTTGGTCAGCAACGCCGCGCGCGGCATGTCTGCTATGCCGAATCGCAATCCGTATAATGGGACTGCGCTGAATCGACACACATGTCGCGTCATTCGGCCGTGGATTTCACCGCAGCGAAATCTAGAAATTCCAGCGCTGCGCGTTCGCCACCAGGAAGTCGCGGAAGACCTGAACGCGCGCCACCGATTTCAGTTCTTCCGGATAAACGAAGTAGGCATCGAGTGCGAGCGTGTCGGCTTCGCCGAACAACTGCACCAGCCCGCCGTTTTCTTCGACCAGATAGTCCGGCAGCATCGCCACGCCGAGGCCGCGCTGACAGGCGCGCAACAGGCCGAGCACGTTGATGATGGTCAGTTGAGGCACGCGCGCATTCTTGGCCTCGCGGCTGATCTCAAGGAGCCAGCGCCGGTTGGCGAAATGCGCCGGGACATTGCCGCCCAGCAGAATGATGCGGTGCTTGTCGAGTTCTTCATGCGTGCGCGGCGTGCCGAAACGCTTGAGGTAGTCAGGCGAGGCATAGGCGTGGAAATGCACCGAGAAGATCTTGCGCTGAATCAGGTCCGGCTGCGTCGGCTGGCGCAGGCGGATGGCGACGTCCGCCTCGCGCATAGCGAGATCGAGTTCTTCGTCGGTGGTGATCAAGGTGATCTGGATATCGGGATACATATCGAGGAATTCGCCGAGCCGCGGCGTCAGCCAGTTCACGCCGATGCCCGGTGTGGTCGATACCTTGAGTTCGCCATTCGGCCGCTCGCGGCTGTCGGTCAGCTTGGTGCGCGCCGCCTCCAGTTTCATGAACACTTCATGGGCGGTGCGATAGAGCAGCTCGCCCTGTTCGGTGAGGATCAGGCCGCGCGCATGACGGTGGAACAGCGATACCGACAGTTCGGATTCCAGCGCCGAAACCTGGCGCGACACCGCCGACTGCGACAGGCCGAGCCGTTCGCCGGCATGGGTGAAGGAGCCTGCTTCCGCCGCCGCGTGAAACACCTTCAGTTTGTCCCAGTCCATCGACTTGTTGCTGCTGTGATGGGCCATGTTTATTCCGCCGCCGCGCGCTGGTGCTCGTGCGCGGCCAGGAATTTCTCCGTTTCAAGGGCTGCCATGCAGCCTTGCCCCGCGGCGGTAACCGCCTGGCGGTAGATGTCGTCGGTGACGTCGCCGGCGGCGAACACGCCGGGCACGGAGGTCGCGGTGGAATGGCCGGCGGTGACGATGTAGCCGGAGCCCTTCATCTCGAGTTGGCCGGCGAACAGCTCGGAGGCCGGCGAATGGCCGATGGCGATGAACACGCCGTCGGCGTTGCGCTCGGTGATCGCGCCGGTCTTGACGTTCTTGAGCCGGACGCCGCGCACTTTCATCGGGTTGTCGCTGCCCAGCACGTCGTCAAGCGCGGTGTCCCAGATCACGTCGATCTTGGGATGCTTGAACAGGCGCTCCTGCAATATCTTTTCGGCGCGGAACGCGTCGCGGCGGTGCACGACCGTGACCTTCGAGGCGAAGTTGGTGAGGAACAACGCTTCTTCGACCGCGGTATTGCCGCCCCCGACCACGATCACTTCCTTGTTGCGATAGAAGAAGCCGTCGCAGGTGGCGCAGGCCGACACGCCATAGCCTTTGAATTTCTGTTCCGACGGCAGATCGAGCCAGCGCGCCTGTGCGCCGGTGGCCACGATCAGCGCCTCGGCCAGGTAGATATCGCCGGAATCGCAGGTCAGACGGAACGGGCGGCTGCCGAGTTCCACTTTCATGACATGGTCGCTGACGATCCGCGTGCCGACATGCTCGGCCTGCTTGACCATCTGCTCCATCAGCCAGGGGCCCTGGATGACGTCGGCAAAGCCCGGATAGTTCTCGACGTCGGTGGTGATGGTGAGCTGGCCGCCGGGCTGGATGCCCTGGATCAGGATCGGCTCCAGCATCGCGCGCGCGGCATAGATCGCCGCCGTGTAGCCTGCGGGACCCGAGCCGATGATGACGACCTTGGCGTGCGTAGTTTTCGACATTTGTCGCCCCCCTGGTTGGGCGTCTTCGGGCTTTCCAGCGGCCCGGGCGGCCGGATGCCACCGGCTCTTCTAGCCTCGCCCGATCTATGGCTTTCAGGGGAGCTATGCAAGATACGCATCCCCGAGGACTCACACCTTTGGTTTATGCAGACCGAACATGTGAACGGCCGCGCAACATTCTTTCGCGAAACATTATTTCGCGCTAAGGATGGGTCTGTGGGGCGTTTGGCCCCGCCCAGGGGAGCTGCCTTTGTCCGCCCGTCTCGACGCCATTGACCGCAAAATCCTGAAAGAACTGCAGGACGACGGACGCATGACCAACGTCGAGTTGGCCCGCCGTGTCGGTATTTCGGCGCCGCCCTGTCTGCGCCGGGTGCGCGCGCTGGAGGAGGCCGGCTACATCAAGGGCTACCGCGCGCTGCTCGACGAGAAGAAGCTCGGCTACGAGGTGTCGGTGTTCGCCATGGTGCATCTGGCGAGCCAGGCGGAAAGCGACCTGATGGCCTTCGAGGACTTCGTGCGCGCGCAGCCGCTGGTGCGCGAATGCTGGATGCTGTCGGGCGAGATCGACTTCGTGCTCAAATGCGTCGCGCCGGACCTCAAGACCTTTCAGGCCTTCGTCGAGAAGCTGACCTCGGCGCCGAACGTGCGCAACGTCAAAACCTCGTTGACGCTGCGCCAGTCGAAAGACGCGGCGATGGTGCCGATGGAATAGGCCGGCTCACAGGCGTTTCTTGTTGGCCTGCAATTCGTGTAGCAGGCTCTCGCGGATCAAACGGACCAAGAAATCCGATCGGCTCGGCAAGCTTCTTCCCGCCAAGGTAACGAATCCGACATTGCGGCGCAGTCTCGGTTCGACCAGCGGACGCACCACTAGATTACGCCCTTTGAACATCGAGAATGTCAGCGACGGCAGTGCGGTGACGCCGAGGCCGGCTTCGACCAGGGCGATTGCCGATGGAATCTGCTCCACTTCGTAGCGCGGCTGGATGGCGAGCTCGGCGTGCACGAAAGCGGCGTCCGTCAGCCGCCGCACCGACGAGATGCGCGTGATGCCGATGAAGGGCTGACCGCGAAGATCCCGCCAGCGCACGGTTCTGCGCCGTGCGAACGGATGATCTCTCCGACAAACGAGATGCGTCACGTCGGAAGCAATCTCGTCGAAAATCAGATCATCCTGCTGCGGCGGCTTGACCGTCACCGCAAGGTCGGCGATTCCCTCCGTCACCAGTGCCAACGCGCGCTCGTGCTGCACGTCGTGAATGGCAACTTCGATCCCCGGATGTTCGTCTCCGAAACGCTTGAGCGCGAGCGGTAGCGCGGCGCAGGCAATCGATGGCAGCGCCGCGATGCTGATGCGGCCTTGCTTGCCGTCGCCGCGGGACATGAGGCGGTCGATCGAACGCTTGAAGTCGCGCACGATGTCACGCGCGATCGCGGCGGCGTAACGGCCCTCGGCGGTCAGTTTGAGCGAGCGGGTCGTGCGCTCGAAAAGCTTGCGGCCGAGCGCATCCTCGATGCGGCGGATGGATTCGCTGAGCGACGGCTGTGAGATTTTCAGCCGGAGTGCGGCCGCGCTGAAGCTTTCGGATTCCGCCGCGGCGATCAGAATCTCGAACTGCCGATGCGTTAAATTCATTGGGTAGTCCTATATATCGATAACATAGCATTATTTGACACTATGAATAGCCCTGCCTAGCGTTCGCGCGTCGGGGAAACAGGCGCATGGCCGCAAAGGTCTACATCGCAGGGGCGGCCGGGTTCGCGGGTGATCGCACCGATGCCGCCAGCCCCTTGGTCGAGGCGTTGGCAAGCCTGCAGGGTCCGCGATTTCTGATGTTCGAGACGCTGGCCGAGCGCACTTTGGCGCTGGCGCAACTCGATCGCCGGCGCGATCCGAGCCGCGGTTTCAGTCCCAAGCTCGACCGTTTCGTCGGACCGGTGTTGGCGCAGTGCGGGCGCGAGGGCATCAAGATCGTCGGCAATTTCGGCGCGGCCAATCCGCGCGGCGCCGCGGAACGTATCGCCGCCTTGGCGAAAGAGCAGGGCTTGCCGCCGCCGCGCATCGCGGTGATCGAAGGCGACGATTTGACCGGCGTGCTGGCGCCGCAAGACTTGGCGGCGCGCGAGACTGGCGGAACGATTCTGCGCGGCGGCGCCGCTATCATCGCCGCCAATCTTTATCTCGGCGCGGCGCCGATTGCGCAGGCTTTGGACCAGGGCGCCGACATTGTCGTCACCGGGCGCGTGGCCGATTCTGCGCTGGCGCTCGGGCCGCTGATGCATGCCTTCGGGTGGCGCACCGACGACTGGGATCGCCTCGCCGCCGGCACGCTGATCGGTCATCTGCTGGAATGCGGCAGCCAGGTCACCGGCGGTTATTTCGCCGATCCGCCTCACAAGACCGTGCCGGAGATCGCGGATATCGGATATCCGATCGCCGAAATCGATGCCGATGGCGTCGCCATCATTACCAAACCCGCGAATACCGGCGGCCGTGTCGACCGCCTCACCGTGATCGAGCAACTGCTGTACGAAATCCACGATCCGTCCACTTATCTGGCGCCGGATGTCGTCCTCGACCTCAGCAATGTGGCCGTCGATGAATTGGCAAAAGACCGTGTGCGTGTCAGTGGCGCCCGCGGCAAGCCGGCACCCGAGACCCTCAAGGCGACGGTCTGCGTCGATGGCGGCGTGTTGGGCGAGGCGGAAATTTCATATGCCGGGCCTAACGCCCCGGCACGCGCCCGGCTCGCTGCCGAGATCGTAAGCGTGCGGATGCAAAAGCGCGCTCCCGGTCTCGCCTTCCGTGTCGACGCGATTGGCATCAGTAGCATTCTTGGCAACAACGATGGCGCGCTCGCGCAGGCTTGGCCTGCGGATGCCGCCGATATCCGGTTGCGCTTCGTCGCGCATGTCGCAAAAGCCGCCGACGTGGAAATCATGCTCGACGAGGTCGAGGCGCTGTATTGCGCCGGGCCCGCCGGCGGTGCCGGCGTCCGCCGGCACGTGACGCCGCGGCTGGCCAGCGCCTCTTGTCTGATCGAGCGGAAATTTTCGTCGCCCCGCGTCGTGATGCTGGGAGAGGGCTCATGACCGGGATGACGGTCAAGCTGCACGAGATTGCCAATGCGCGGTCGGGCGACAAGGGAAACCGGCTCAACATCGCGTTGGTTTGCCGCGACCCGTCCCATTATTCGGCAATCGGACGACAGGTGACGGCCGAGCGCGTTGCCGAGGTCTTTGCGTCGCGCCGGCCGACGTGCGTCGTTCGGTACGACCTGCCCAAGCTCGCCGCTTTCAATTTCGTCCTCGATGATGTGCTCGAAGGCGGCGTCAATTCGAGTCTCGGGCTCGACGGCCACGGCAAATCGCTTTCGTTTCTGCTGCTGGAAATTTCCGTGAAACTATCAATCGAGCCGGCGCGTCGATTGCGCGTGGGCTCAAAACAAGCCGATAAAAGGGAGGATATATCATGAAATGCGTGAAGACGATGATTGCTGCCGCCGTTGCGCTCGCCTCGTTAGCCGATACCGCGACCGCTCAGGACAGCTATCCGGCACAAAATATCCGCTTCGTTGTGCCATTCACCGCCGGGAGCGCCACCGACACGTTGGCGCGCGTGCTTGCCAACCACATGGGCACCAAGCTCGGCCGAGCCATCGTCGTTGAAAACATTGCGGGCGGCAATGGCATCCCCGCATCGCAAACCGTGGTACGCTCGGCGGCGGATGGTTACACGGTGATGGTCACGGCGAACACCACGCACGCCGGGAACCAGGCCCTCCTGAAGAATGTACCCTATAATGCAGTGACCGACTTCGAACCGATCACGAAGCTCGGCAGCATCACACTCGCGCTGATTGCTCACCCTTCTGTGCCGGCGAATAATCTCCGCGAGCTTATTGCTTACGCCAAGGCCAATCCGGGCAAGCTCACTTTCGGCGCGGGCTCGTCCTCGTCACGCATGTCCGCCGAGCTTCTGAAGACAATGGCCGGCATCGACATGTTACATGTGCCTTACAAGAGCAATCCGCAGGCCGTTACCGATTTGCTCGGCGGGCAGATTTCGATTTTCTTCGGGGACGTATCGACCGCGTTGCCGCCGGTGCGCGCCGGCAAGCTGAAAGGCTTCGCGGTTTCGGGCATCAAGCGCTCTTCGCTCGCGCCCGATTTGCCGACCCTCGATGAATCCGGACTTAAAGGTTACGAATTGACGGCTTGGTTTGCCGCCTATGCCCCCGCGAAGACGCCGAAGCCGATCGTCGACAAGCTCAACGCGGCGTTCCGGGAAGCGCTCGCCGACAAGGCGGTCGCTGCCAGGCTGCTCGCGGCTGGCATTGAGCCCGAGGCAAGTTCTCCGGATGAGTTGAAAACCTTCCAGAGCGCTGAAACGAAAAAGTGGAAGCAGATCGCGTCCGACGCCAAGATTACGCCGGAGTAGGCGCAGGAGTGAATGATCGAGCGCGCGCTAGCTCCGCTCGGCGATGCGTTCGAGCTTCTTGCTCAATAACCACGACAGGCCGAGGAACGCGATCAGCATCACCACGCCCAGTCCGGAGGAGGCATCGTTCATGAGCTTCTCGGAGACCTGGCCGAAGGCGTAGCCGGTCAAGACGACGGCGCAGGCCCACAGGCCGGCGGCGACAAAATTCAACGCCAGGAAAGTGGACCAGGGCAGCCGCGACATGCCGTAGGCGAAGGCCGCGATGCCGCGAATGCCATGCGGGTAACGGTGAAACAGGATCATCAACAGGTAATGGCGGTCCGCCAGCCGGATCGCGATCTGCACGTTGCGTTCAAGCCACGGATACTTTTTGAGCAGACGAACGCCGTACTTGCGCCCGATCCAGAAGCGGATCGCGTCGCCGGCAAAGCTGCCGAACCAGCACACCGCGATCAGCGTGCCCAGTGCGAACGCGCCGGAGCTTGCCGCGTACCCGGCGAACAGGCCGAACAGCAGGCTGTGCGAGGCCGAATAGGCGAACATGAAGCTGTAGGCGGCGTCGCCGTGCAGCCGGATCAGTTCGAGGAACGAGGCGAGGTCGGTCGGAAACAGCACTGGGGAATTCCTCGACCGACCAACGCGGAATGCGTCAGCGCCACTCGACTTTTTTGATCTCGTAGCCCTTGGCGCCGCCGGGCGCATTGACCTCGACGGTCGCGCCCTTGGTCTTGCCGATCAGCGCTTTGGCGAGCGGCGAGGTAATCGAGATGCGGCCCTTTTTGGCGTCGGCTTCGGGCTCGCCGACGATCTGCCACACCTTCTTTTCCTCGGTGTCCTCGTCGATCAGCGTCACGGTGGCGCCGAACGTGATGGTGTCGCCCGACAGCTTCGACACGTCGATGATGTCGGCGCGCGCCAGCTTGTCCTGCAACTCGTCGATGCGGCCTTCGTTCAGCGACTGCTGTTCCTTGGCGGCGTGATATTCCGCGTTCTCGGACAGGTCGCCGTGCGTGCGCGCCTCGGTGATCTGCTGGATGATGCGCGGACGCTCCACGCCCTGGCAGTGCTGAAGCTCTTGTTCCAGCGCGGTGTAGCCCGCCGCCGTCATTGGAATCTTTTCCATCGTCTCTCTCCTCCTGGCGGGCGCTCCGAAACAACTTGAACGCGCTTCAGCGCCGCCAAGCCCTTCCACCCTCAATTAGCCGTTCAACCCATTCGTAATTCGACTCCGGCGGCCTTTCGGCGCACCGGAGTCAAGGGAACCAAGGCCAAAAAACACCTCGACCGCGGCGAGCATTTGCTCAGGCCGCGACCGTGGGACTTCCCGGCCTAACTCGCGCCGCCGCTTTAGGTTCGAGCCAATCGGGCAAAAAGCCGTCAGGCCTGCCCGTTAAAGTAGCTTTGCAGCGCACGAACCTCGAGGTCACCCCCAAGGTAGGCTTTTATGCCTTGCGCCGCGGCAACGGCACCTGAAAGAGTGGTGTAGTACGGCACTTTATGCAAGAGGGCGGCATGGCGCAGGGAGCGGCTGTCCGCCAGGGCCGCGGTCCCCTCGGTGGTGTTGAAAACCAGCTGAACCCCGCCGTTTTTGATGGCGTCCACGATATGAGGCCGCCCTTCCAGCACTTTATTGATCTTGGCCGCCTCGACGCCCTGTTCCGCCAGATAGCGCTGGGTTCCCGAGGTGGCGATGGTCTTGAAGCCCAAGGCCGCCAGCATCTTGATCGACGGCAGGATGCGGGCCTTGTCGGCGTCCCTGACCGAGACGAACACCGTGCCGGCCCGCGGCAGGTTGGTGCCGCCGCCGATCTGGCTCTTGGCGAAGGCGATCTCGAACGACATGTCGAGGCCCATCACCTCGCCGGTGGACTTCATTTCCGGGCCGAGCACGGTGTCGACGCCGGGGAAGCGCGCGAAGGGGAACACGGCTTCCTTCACCGCCTTGTGCTTGTAGGTGCTCGGCTTGAGATTGAAGCTCTTGAGGCTTTCGCCGGCCATGATGCGCGAGGCGATCTTGGCGACCGGGATGCCGATCACCTTGGCGACGAAGGGCACCGTGCGCGAAGCGCGCGGATTGACCTCGAGCACATAGATCTCGCCGTCCTTGATGGCGTACTGCACGTTCATCAGGCCGCCGACATGCAGCGCCAACGCCAAGGCGCGGGTCTGGCGTTCGAGTTCGGCCAGCATCTTGTCGTCGAGCGAATGCGGCGGCAGCGCGCAGGCTGAATCGCCGGAGTGAATACCGGCTTCCTCGATGTGTTCCATAATGCCGGCGATGAAGGTGTCGGTGCCGTCGCACAGGCAATCGACGTCGATTTCGGTGGCGTCCGACAGATAGCGGTCGATCAGCAGCGGGCTCTTGGCCGACACCACCAGTTCCGATGGCTTGTCGAGCGTGGCGGCGAGCCGCGCGACGTAACGTTCGAGCTGCGCCGAGTCGCGCACGATCTCCATGCCGCGGCCGCCGAGTACGTAAGATGGCCGGATCACGACCGGATAACCGATCGAGTCGGCGATGGCGCGCGCCGCGCCCGGCGACGTGGCGATGCCGTTCTGCGGCTGCCGCACTTTGAGTTTGTCGAGCAGCGTCTTGAAGCGGTCGCGGTCCTCGGCGAGGTCGATCATGTCCGGCGAGGTGCCGAGGATCGGCACCTTGGCGCGCTCCAGATGTTCGGCGAGCTTGAGCGGCGTCTGGCCGCCGAACTGCACGATGACGCCATGCAGCGTGCCGTTCGAGCGCTCGGTTTCGATGATCTCCAGCACGTCTTCCGGCGTCAGCGGCTCGAAGTACAGCCGGTCCGAAGTGTCGTAGTCGGTCGACACCGTTTCCGGATTGCAGTTGATCATGATGGTCTCAAAGCCGACTTCCTTGAGCGCGAAACAGGCGTGGCAACAGCAGTAGTCGAACTCGATGCCCTGGCCGATGCGGTTCGGACCGCCGCCGAGGATGATGACTTTCTTCTTGTCCGACGGCCGCGCCTCGCAGGCTGCCTTGCCGTTGAACGGCGCCTCGTAGGTCGAATACATGTAGGCGGTCGGCGACGCGAACTCGGCGGCGCAGGTATCGATGCGCTTGAACACCGGGCGCACGCCGATGGCGCGGCGTTTTTCCATGACGGCGGCCGCGGTGTTGCCGGTCAATTTACCGAGCCGCGTGTCGGAAAAGCCCATGGCCTTGAGCCTGCGGAAGGCGCCGGCGGTCGGCGGCAGGCCTTTGGTGCGGATTTCGGCTTCGCTGTCGATGATGCCGCGGATTTCCGACAGGAACCACGGATCGATACGGCAGGCATTGTGGATCAGTTCGTCGCTGGCGCCGAGCCGCATCGCCTGCGCGACCTTCAACAGGCGATCCGGCGTCGGCGTGCCGAGCGCGGCGCGGATCGCCGCCTTGTTGTCGGCGTCGTCGATGCCCTTGGCCGTATCGAAACCCTCGATGGCGATTTCGTCCAGCCCGGTGAGACCGGTCTCCAGCGAGCGCAGCGCCTTCTGCAGGCTTTCCTGGAAGGTGCGGCCGATCGCCATGGCTTCGCCGACCGACTTCATCGACGTGGTGAGCACGTTCGAGGCGCCGGGGAATTTCTCGAAGGCGAAGCGCGGAATCTTGGTGACGACGTAGTCGATGGTCGGCTCGAACGAGGCCGGCGTTGCGCCGCCGGTGATGTCGTTGGCGATCTCGTCGAGCGTGTAGCCGACCGCGAGCTTGGCCGCGACCTTGGCGATCGGAAAGCCGGTGGCCTTCGAGGCCAGCGCGGAGGAGCGCGACACGCGCGGATTCATTTCAATAACAATGAGCCGCCCGTCGACCGGGTTGACGGCAAACTGCACGTTCGATCCGCCGGTCTCGACGCCGATCTCGCGCAACACCGCCAGCGAGGCGTCGCGCATCATCTGGTATTCTTTGTCGGTCAGCGTCAGCGCCGGCGCGATGGTGATCGAGTCGCCGGTGTGCACGCCCATCGGATCGATGTTCTCGATCGAGCAGATGATGATGCAATTGTCTTTTTTGTCGCGCACCACCTCCATCTCGTACTCTTTCCAGCCGAGCACGGACTCTTCGATCAGCACTTCGTCGGTCGGCGAGGCGTCGATACCGCCTTTGACGATGTCGATGAATTCTTCCTCGTTGTAGGCGATGCCGCCGCCGGTGCCGCCCATGGTGAAGGACGGCCGGATGATGGCGGGCAGACCGATATCTTCGAGGGCGACGAGAGCCTGTGCCAGCGACTTGACGTGATGCGAACGCGGCGTCTCCAGACCGATCTTGGTCATGGCGTTGCGGAACAGCTCGCGGTCTTCCGCCTTGTCGATGGCCTCGGCGGTCGCCCCGATCATCTGCACATTGTACTTGTCGAGCGTGCCATCTTCTTGAGCGACAACGCGCAGTTCAGCGCGGTCTGGCCGCCCATGGTCGGCAGCAGCGCGTCAGGACGCTCTTTTTCAATGATCTTGGTGACGATCTCGGGCGTGATCGGCTCGATGTAAGTCGCATCGGCGAGATCGGGATCGGTCATGATCGTCGCCGGATTGGAGTTCACCAGGATGACCCGGTAGCCCTCTTCCTTCAGCGCCTTGACGGCCTGCGTGCCGGAATAATCGAATTCGCAGGCCTGGCCGATGACAATCGGGCCGGCGCCTATGATCAGGATCGATTTGATGTCGGTACGTTTAGGCATCTTGAGAAGGTTGGGCTCCAGAACTGCACATAAAAAAAGGGCGCGCCTGCGCGCGTCCTTCGCCCCCCGCAGCGGGTATGACCCCGCACGCGAGCGGTCTCTAGACCAGAATCGGAGGGGTGGGAAGGCCGATAAACCCGCTTGTCACAGGTCTGTCGAAACCAATATCTGCCGCAACTAAGACCGCCCGCCGCCGTTGTCCCGATATGACGCCGGCGAACTATCAATGGTGGCCGCAGGGGCCAGAGGCGAACCCGCGCGGGGCCCGGCTGGCCGGGCTCAGCCGCCCTATCTTACCGCGCGATCAACTCGCCGACGCGGCGTCATCGTCGGGCGCGCTCATGACGCGGGCCTTGGAGCCCGCGATCTGCTCGGCCTCGCGCATGAGTCCGAGCGCCTTCGCGGCGATCTGATCGGGATCGCGCGCGCCGCCGTCGACCAGCCGGCGAATCTGTTGCTGCAGCCGCTGCGGGCCGCTGCGTCTTTCATCCGGGGTCTGCACAAGGTGCTGGAATTCCTTCCAGGCCTGCCAGTAGGCGGTGCGGACGATCTCATCGCCTTCGGTCACTTCAATGGCGGACATGACTTCCCCCTTTACGAGGGGAGATTGTACGCCGCGTTTGCCGAACGTCATTATCTTTTGATACGGAGCGTCACAGTTCCGACGGCGCGACGGTGGCGTCCCGCTACCACTGACGGCCGTTTTCAGATACTTACGGGCGCTCTCGCATAGCTCGCATAGGACCCATGCATGAATGCCTCTGCCAGCCTGCCGTTCGCTTTGGAACCCGGCGCTCTTCCAATCATCGGTTTTGGCACCTCGCCGCTGCGTGGCGGCATGAGCGCGGACACTGTGATTGCGGCGCTCAAGGCCGGCTATCGCCACATCGACACCGGGCGCAAATACGGCACCGAAGAAGATGTTGGCACAGGGATGCGGGCGTCGGGCGTGCCGCGTAAAGAGATATTCCTCACCACTAAGGTGTCGCACGAACATCTCAAGCCCGATGATTTCGTGCGATCCGTCGATGCAAGTCTCACCGCGCTGAATGTCGATTACATCGATCTGCTGCTGATCCACTGGCCGAGCCCCGATATCGACATGAAAGTCACGATGCCGGCGCTGGCGAAAGCCAAGCGCGATGGCAAGGCGCGGCACATCGGCGTCGCCAACTTCACCACGCGGCTGCTCGACGAGGCGGTTGCGGCGTGCCCCGAGCCGCTGGTCGCCTTGCAGGCCGAGTATCATCCCTATCTCGACCAGACCAAACTGCTGGCCGCGGCGCGGCGGCACAAGCTCGTCTTCATCGCCTATTGCCCGCTCGGGCGCGGCAAACTGATCGACGATCCGGTGCTCCATGAAATCGCCAAGACGCGCCGCCGCACTTTTGCGCAAATCGCGCTGCGCTGGCTGATCCAGCAGAACGTCGCGCCGATCCCGTTTTCGTCGAATCCGCGGCGGATTGTCGATAATTTCAATGTGTTCGATTTCGAGCTGACCGACGAAGAAATGGCGCGCATCTCAGCGCTCAAGCGCCCCGACGGCCGCGTCGCCAATCCGGTCGGCCGCGTGCCCGGCGGCTGGGACTGACTACGTCCGTCGCGCCAAAAACGTCATGCGCCACGGGTTGTGGCCTATGTTGCGCTCGGCACGCTTGGCCGTGTAGCCGGCGGCCTTGAGGCGCTCCAGCATCTCGGCCTCGGTGTAGTGCGACAGGCCGTGGGTTTTCTTCAGCCGGAAATAATCCGACAGGAAAATCCGGATCAGCCCGCCGACCGCGGCCCAGAAAAATCCGTTGGCCGCGCCGAGGCGCAACAGCGACATCGCCGCGGCGGGCGCGGCCAAACGCGGCGGCACGATGTCGCCGATGATCACCACGCCGTCCGGCTTCACCAGCCGGTGGAACACGCCGAGCAGCCGGTCGAGTTCCACGGCGGTGAGATATTGCGCCACCGAATGCATCACGATGAGATCGAACGAGCCGAGCGGCCGCGTCATGGCCTCGTCCGGCGTCAGCACGGAAATTTTGCCGTTGCCGGCGTAGCGTGCGGCGAGCGCGGCGCGCACATTGGGCGCGGCCTCGACCAGCGTCAGATGTGATGCAGCCTGGGCGACCAGATCGGACGAAGTGGCTTCGCCGCAGCCGTAATCCAGCACGTTCGCCGAATGCGGCGGCACGTAGCCGCGGATGTCCTCGGCGATGGTGCGGTAATGAACGTCGCGGTGACGTTCATTGACGTAAATCACCGAGTGCTTGAAATCGTAGAAACTGATCCAGTCCATGACAGCCTTGTACTGGCGCAGGCGGTCGTGCGCTAGCGCCGCCGGCACACGAAGGCAGTTCTACGCAGTCTTGCGCTTAGTTGGGTCTTTGGCCTTGCGCATCGCGTCGACAAAGCGCGTGAACAGATAGTGACTGTCGCGCGGGCCGGGCGACGCTTCCGGGTGGTACTGCACCGAGAACACCGGTTTGTCTTTCAGCGCGATGCCGCAATTGGAGCCGTCGAACAGCGACACATGGGTCTGTTCGACATTCTTCGGCAGCGAGTCTTTATCGACCGCGAAGCCGTGGTTCATCGACGTGATCTCGACCTTGCCGGTGGTGAGGTCCTTCACCGGATGATTGGCGCCGTGATGGCCCTGATGCATTTTCATGGTCTTGCCGCCGACCGCTATGCCCAACATCTGATGCCCGAGGCAAATGCCAAACGTCGGCGTGCCTGAATCGATCAGCGACTTGATCACCGGCACGGCGTATGCGCCGGTCGCGGCGGGATCGCCCGGGCCATTCGACAGGAACACGCCGTCGGGCTTGAGCGCCATGATGTCTTCCGACGAGGTCTTGGCCGGCACGACGGTCACTTTGCAGCCGGCGCCCGCCAGCAAGCGCAGAATGTTGCGCTTGATACCGTAATCGACGGCGACGACGTGGAATTCCGGGTTGTCCTGGCGGCCATGGCCTTTGCCCCAGACCCACTCGGTCTCGTCCCAGGAAAAGCGTTGGCCGGTCGTCACCTGCGGCACCAGGTCCATGCCTTCGAGGCCGGGCCAGGCACGCGCTTCTTTCTTGAGCGCGTCGAGATCGAACTTGCCTTGGGCGTCGTGCGCGATCACGGCGTTGGGCATGCCCTTCTCGCGGATCAGTACGGTCAGCGCGCGGGTGTCGATACCGGCGAGGCCAATAATGCCGCGCGCCTTCAGCCAGTCGTTGAGGTGCTTGGTGGCGCGGTAATTCGACGGCGAGGTGATGGCGGTATGTAGGATGACGCCGCAGGCCCCGGGCCGCGCCGCCATGTTCACGCTCTCGATGTCTTCGTCGTTGGTGCCGACATTGCCGATGTGCGGGAAGGTGAAGGTGATGATCTGCCCGGCGTAGGACGGGTCGGTGAGGATCTCCTCATAGCCGGTCATCGCGGTGTTGAAGCAGACCTCGCCGGTGGCGGTGCCGGTGGCGCCGAGGCCGAAGCCCTCCAGCACCGTGCCGTCCGCCAATACCAAAAGCGCCGTCGGCTTGGGCTCGTGCCAAGAGCCTGCAAAAGCATCCGGAGAAGTTCCGGGGGAAGGCGCTTTGGTCTGGGTCATGGCCTCTTAGTTGCGTATTATAGGAAGCGAAGCAAGGGGCCGCCGGGTGCCGCCCCCAAGTACGATCTTTGCCAATAAAGGGGACTGTCAGTGCTGCGCGACGACATGAATAATGCCTTGAAAGAGGCGATGAAGGCCAAGAACGAGCGCACGGTGTCGACCCTGCGCCTGGTCAATTCCACCCTGAAAAACGCCGACATCGAGGCGCGCGGCTCGGGCAAGCCGGTGCTCGGCGACGCCGAGGTGCTGACGATCCTCCAGAAGATGATCAAGC
>JANMSZ010000191.1:0-3243 GCA_031389925.1 Hyphomicrobiales bacterium
CGTCTCGGCATCGACGAGGGAACCCAGCTTCCGCGCTCGATCATCGAGTTCTATTACAAGAACGACAAGCTCAACGACCCGATGGTGTCGGAAGAGCACATCACCGCCTTCGGCTGGGCCAGCCCCCAAGAAATCGACGACATCATGGCGCTGGCGATCCGCGTCAACGACTTCCTGTCGGGCCTGTTCCTCGGCGTCGGCATCCGCCTGGTCGATTTCAAGATGGAAACCGGCCGGCTGTGGGAAAACGACGTCATGCGCATCGTCGTCGCCGACGAGATTTCGCCCGATAGCTGCAGGCTTTGGGACATCAAGACCAACGACAAGATGGACAAGGACCGCTTCCGCCGCGATCTCGGCGGGCTGGTGGAGGCCTATACCGAGGTCGCCAAGCGCCTTGGCATCGTCGCCGAGGGCGAGCGGCCGCAGGGCTCAGGCCCGGTCCTGGTCAAGAGCTAGGCACGTCGTTTTGGCATGTGAATTACCCGAAGCCCGGTCATAGGCGAGCGAAGCGACGCCGTCCTTCGGACGGCTATGTGCCGGGCTTCGCCGTCTCTAGGTTACGAATCATGAAAGCCCGCGTCACCGTCACCCTGAAAACCGGCATTCTCGACCCCCAAGGCAAGGCGATCGAGGGCGCGTTGCGCTCGCTCGGCGTCGAGGGCGTCGCCTCCGTGCGCCAGGGCAAGGTCTTCGACATCGAAATCGAGGGCGCCGACCCGGCCAAGGCCGAGGCGCTGCTCAAGCAGGCCGCCGACAAGCTGCTGGCCAATACGGTGATCGAGAATTACCGGGTCGAGGTCGTGGGATGAGGGCGCTATGAAAGCCGCCGTCGTCGTTTTTCCCGGAATCAATCGCGAGCGCGACATGGCGCGCACGCTCAAGCTCGTCTCGGGCCAAGAGCCGGCGATGGTCTGGCACGCCGAAACCGAACTGCCGGCCGGCACCGACCTGGTGGTCATCCCGGGCGGCTTCTCCTACGGCGACTACCTGCGCTGCGGCGCCATCGCCGCGCGCTCGCCGATCATGGACGCGGTGCGCAGCTTTGCCGGCAAAGGCGGGCTGACGCTCGGCGTCTGCAACGGCTTCCAGATCTTGTGTGAGGCAGGTCTGCTGCCGGGCGTGCTGATGCGCAATGCGCAACTGCGCTTCATCTGCCGCGACGTCTATCTCAAGGTCGAGCGTTCCGACACGCCGTTCACCCGCGGCTACAATGCCGGGCAGGTCATCCGTGTCCCGGTGGCACATGGCGAGGGCAATTACATCGCCGACGGTGAGACCATCGCGCGGCTGGAAGGCGAGGGCCGGGTGATTTTCCGCTACGCCTCGCCCGACGGTATGATCGATCCGAACTGGAACCATAATGGCGCCATCAACGCCATCGCCGGCATCGTCAGCGACAAGGGCAATGTGCTCGGCATGATGCCGCACCCGGAAAATCACGTCGAAGCCTCGGTCGGCCGCACCGACGGCCGCGGGCTGTTCGCCGGGCTGGTGGATCAACTCGGCCAAGCGGCTTAGCCGCCGAACCGCGCGCCGAGCCTGTGCAAAAATGTCGCTAAATCGCTCCGATTTTCCTCTGGAAGCCGCGCATTCAGGTGTCCAAATCGGCCTTCGATAGTGCTAGGCAACGAAAGCCGCCGGCGCTTTAAGCGACAGGCCATTGGAGCGACATGTTCAACAATACTCCCGCCATTACCCCCAAACTGGTCGCCGACCACGGCCTCAAGGCCGACGAGTACAAGCGCCTGCTCGACCTGATCGGCCGCGAGCCGACGCTGACTGAACTCGGCATCTTCTCGGCGATGTGGAACGAGCACTGCTCGTACAAATCCTCCAAGGTCCATCTGCGCACGCTGCCGACCAAGGGCCCGCACGTGATCCAGGGCCCCGGCGAGAATGCCGGCGTCATCGACATCGGCGATGGGCTCGCCTGCGTCTTCAAGATGGAGAGCCACAACCATCCGAGCTACATCGAGCCCTACCAGGGCGCCGCCACCGGCGTCGGCGGCATCCTGCGCGACGTCTTCACCATGGGCGCGCGGCCGATCGCCTGCTTGAACGCGCGGTCGTTCGGTGCGCCGGGCCATCCGAAGACGCGGCATCTGGTCGGCGGCGTGGTCGCCGGCATCGGCGGCTACGGCAACTCCTTCGGCGTACCGACGGTCGGCGGCTCGGTGCGCTTCCATTCGCGCTATGACGGTAACATTCTCGTCAATGCCATGGCGGTCGGCATCGCCGAGAAAGACAAGATTTTCTACGCCGCCGCGTCCGGCGTCGGCATGCCGATCGTCTATCTCGGTTCCAAGACCGGACGCGACGGCATTCACGGCGCCTCGATGGCGTCCGCCGAATTCGACGACGACAGCGACGAGAAGCGGCCGACCGTTCAAGTGGGCGATCCCTTTTCAGAAAAGCTGCTGCTCGAGGCCTGTCTGGAGATCATGCACAAAGGCTGCGTCATCGCGATCCAGGACATGGGCGCCGCAGGGCTTACGTCGTCGGCGACGGAGATGGGCGCCAAAGGCGATCTCGGCGTCACGCTCGATCTCGACAAGGTGCCGTGCCGCGAAGAGAACATGAGCGCCTACGAGATGATGCTGTCGGAATCGCAAGAGCGCATGCTCATGGTGCTCAAGCCCGACAAAGAGAAGGAAGCCGAAGCGATCTTCCGCAAATGGGGGCTCGATTTCGCGGTGATCGGCGAGACCAACCCGAGCAAGCGCTTCGTCGTGCGCCATAAGGGCGAGGTGATGGCCGATCTGCCGATCAAGGAGCTCGGCGACAGTGCGCCGGAGTACAAACGGCCTTTCGTCAGCGCGGCCAAGCTGCCGGTGATCGACGCCGACAGCGTCAAGGCGCAGGCCGGTATCGCCGATGCGCTGGAATGGCTGCTGGCAACGCCGGACCTGTGCTCCAAGCGCTGGGTCTGGGAACAATACGACCACATCATCGGCGGCAACACCGTGCAGCGGCCGGGCGGCGACGCCGCCGTCGTGCGCGTCCAGGACGGGCCGAAGGGCCTCGCGCTCACCACCGACGTGACGCCGCGTTATTGCGAGGCCGATCCGTTCGAAGGCGGCAAGCAGGCGGTGGCGGAATGCTGGCGCAATCTCACCGCCGTGGGCGCCACGCCGCTCGCGGTGACGGACAATCTGAACTTCGGTTCGCCGCAGAAGCCCGAAATCATGGGTCAGATCGTCGCCGCAATAGAAGGCATGGCCGAAGCCTGCCGCGCGCTCG
>JANMSZ010000226.1:0-2808 GCA_031389925.1 Hyphomicrobiales bacterium
ATCGGCGACCCGACCAAACTCAAGCTCGAAACGCGGGTCAACGGCGCCGTGGTGCAGTCGAGCAATACCTCGATGCTGATCTTCTCGATCCCGCGGCTGATCGAATACTCCTCGACCATTTTCGATCTGGTGCCGGGCGACGTGATCGCCACGGGCACACCGGCCGGCGTCGGCTTTACCCGCAATCCGCCTGTATTCCTCAAGCCCGGCGACGTGGTCGAGGTCGAGATCGAAAACATCGGCGTGCTCAGCAATCCGGTCGCGGACGAGTGAACCGTGACGGCCCGATCAGCGCAGCTTGCTGAGCAGCGCCACCAGTGTCTCGCGCTCCTTCGCATCCAGTGGCGCCAGCGTTTCCCGCGTGATCGCGAGCGCGTTGGGTGCGGCCTTCTCGGCCATCTGCTGGCCGGCACGCGTGAGGCTGACGAGCAGGCGGCGGCCGTCCTCGGGATCGGGGCTGGTCTCGGTGAGGCCGCGCGCGGTGAGGCGGTCGATCACGCCCTTGATGGTGGCAACGTCCATCGCCGTCAGCCGTCCCAGCGCATTCTGCGAGCACGGCCCGGTCTCGGTGAGTTTTGCCAATGCCGCCCATTGCGTCGGCGTGAGATTGATGCCGATCTCCTTGGCAAAAATCGTGGCGTGGCGCTGCCAGACCTGGCGCAGGATAAAACCGACCTGCTCCTCCAGCACGTAAGGTGGCCGCGACGGCTTTGGGCTGCGCTTCGGCGAAGCACTCCTGGTCATGCGAGTTCCCCGCCCCTCTTCACAGCGCCAGATGCGTGTCTCTGATATCGGGACGCGCGTCGAGTTCGGCCATGGTGCCGGAATAGCAGATCCGGCCGCGCTCGATGATGTAGGCACGGTCGCAGATCAATCTGGCGAAATGCAGGTTCTGCTCGGAGAGGACGATGCTGACGCCGGCCTGCTTCATGGTCAGGATCGCCGCCACCATCTGCTCGACGATCTTCGGCGACAATCCTTCGGAGGGCTCGTCGAGCAGTACCAGCGACGGATTGCCCATCAGGGTGCGCGCGATGGTCAGCATCTGCTGTTCGCCGCCGCTCATGCGGCCGCCGGGACGGTTGCGCATCTCGGCGAGGTTCGGAAACAGCGTGAACAGTTTTTCCCGGGTCCAGTGCGGCGCGTTCGGCCTGACCGGCTGGCGGCCGACTTCGAGATTTTCGTCGACCGTCAGATCCGTGAAGATGCGCCGCTCTTCCGGCACATAGCCGAGGCCGCGGCTGACGATGGCATGGGTCGGCTGATCCGAAACGTCCTGGCCCTCGAAAACGATACGGCCGCTGCGTTGCGCCACCAGCCCGACGATGGAGCGAAAGGTGGTGGACTTGCCGGCGCCGTTGCGCCCGAGCAGTGCGACGACCTCGCCCTCACCGACCTCGAGCGCGACATCGAACAGGATGTGGGCGGGGCCGTAATGGCTGTTGAGATCCTGAACGCTGAGCTTCATGAAGGCGTCCCCTCGCGATGCCGGGCGTCGTAGACCAGCCCCTCGCCGAGATAGATGGCGCGAACCTGCGGGTTGCGCCGGACTTCTTCCGGCGAGCCCTCGGCGATCAGGCTGCCGCGGTTGAGCACCAGGATGCGGTCGGCATGCTCGAACACCACGTCCATGTCGTGCTCGGTGAACAACACGCCGATGGATTTTTCCCGCGCGATCCCGGCGGTGAGGCGCATCAGTTCGATGCGCTCGCGCGGCGCCATGCCGGCGGTCGGCTCATCCATCAGCAGAAGTTTTGGCTGATTGGCGAGTGCGATGGCGAGCTCCAGCCGCTTCAGGTCGCCATAGGCGAGTTCGCCGCAGGGCCGTTCGGCGTAGCCGCTCATGCCGACCAGTTCGAGCAGGCGGCCGGCTTCCTCGCGCGCGAATGCCGGCGTCGAGGCCCACAAATTGAACAACTGCCGGCCATACGACACCAGCGCGACCTGGACGTTCTCGCGCACCGTCATGGTCGGGAAAGTCGCGGTGATCTGGAAGGTGCGGCCGACGCCGAGCCGCCAGATTTCGCGCGGTTTCTTGCCGGTGGTGTCACTGCCGAGCAGATTGATGCGGCCGGCGCCGGGGGTGGTCTGGCCATTCAGCATATCGAAGCAGGTGCTTTTTCCAGCACCATTGGGACCGATCAGCGCCAGGATTTCGCCGGCCTTGAGCGCAAACGATACCTCGCGCACGGCGTGCACGCCGCCATAGGATTTGCTGAGGCCTTCGACCGACAACAATGTGGGCGCGGTGCTCATTCGGCGCTCTCGATCCGGGATTTAAGCAGCGCGGGCTTTGTCAGTTCGGTCCGCCGACGGTTCCGCAATGTTTCCAGTATACCGACGATGCCCTTCGGAAACGCGACCACCATCAACACGATGACGCCGCCCAGCACCAGTTTTGAAAGGTCGGTCTGGCTGACCAGCCAGATCGAGAGCATCTTGAAGACGATGGCGCCGATAATAGCGCCCGACACCGTCTCGACGCCGCCGAGCAGCACCATGACAAGCGCATCGACCGACAGCGAGATGCCGAGACTGTCGGGAAACACGCTGCCCTTGAGGTAGGCGAACAGCGCGCCGGCGACACCGGCGACGGTGCCGGCAATGACGAAAGCGGTCCACTGGATCCGCTTGGCGTCGATGCCAATGGCTTCGCTGCGCAGAAGCGAATCGCGCGTCGCCCGCAGCGCGTAGCCGAACGGCGAGAACACGATGATGCGCAATGCGGCGACCGCGAGCGCGGCGATGCCGAGCGACAGCCAGTAGAAGCTGGCGGGCCCCGCCGCCCATTTCTCGGGCCAGAGGCCC
>JANMSZ010000256.1:0-4758 GCA_031389925.1 Hyphomicrobiales bacterium
GACGCGACGCGCAACAAGCGCCCCGGCCTCGGCGCCTGCACCGGCGACAGCGGCGGCCCGGCTTTCGATGGCGACGGACCTTTGGTCATTGGCGTCGTGAGTTGGACCACGGCCGCGGGCGACGAGGACGGCTGCGGCGGCCTGACAGGCGTCACGCCGCTGTTGAACTATCGCGGGTGGATTGTTGAGACGGCGAGAAAGCTTGGCGCGGCGATTGGGCCGTAGCGACTCAATCGTACCCGGTGCCGGGCCTGCTATCAGCGTATCGTAAGTTTTGGTATTCGGTCGGAAACAGCTGCCGCTGCAATCCATCGATGATTTCGTGTTTGCGAATTGTCAGGCCCATTTTCGGCCAGGTCTTTTCCTTTCCAGGAATATCGACATAGGTAACGATCTCCCACTTCGGAAGGTCAGATAAGAGCTCTCGCAACGCATTCACAATTTCGGGGCTGAGCATCTTCAAATTGTGAACACCGATGATAATTCGGTTCCAGCCATAATTGTCTTCGACAACCCAATAATCACCCTGACCGACTGGATCATCAATTCCGTATTGAACAAGCAACGCCAACACTCTTTCGTAGAGTTGATGCCAACTTTCGACTTGCTTTTCGTCCCAATCGTTCATTACAGAACTCCACCCTCACTCGCGTCCGCCCCTGCCAAGTAGCCGCCGTGCAATCTCGCGCATTTGTATTCCCATATTATAATTCCTAACGCGCAGATCACGCGATTCGAGAATCTTGCCGTAAAATTCGAGCGCTTGCTCTGCCGTCATATTTTCAGGACGCGTGCCGCTCTTATTCAAATACTCAACGAGTGCTTCGTCTACTGCTTTACTATAAATTCGATGCTCTTCATCCCATCTGTTGCTGCGGCTATCGAGGAGCGGCCCAGTCTTCTTGCCTTCGAATACTTCTTTTGCTTCTTCCGATACACCCCTATTTCGAACAACCGCTCGCGGCACATAATGGTGCCCATCGCCTTTTCGGCTTGCAGCGCTAAGCTCGATGATTTCAGGTCTGGCAGACGGATTTGGACTCGGTTTGCTGCCTCCTTCATCCGCCCACCTGCCAATCTCGTCGCGCAGTTGGTCCTCGCGGTACTTCCGCTCGTACAGCGCGAACGGGTGATCGTCTTCAAACCCCGGCCGCACAAACTTGCGCCAGTCGGGGCGAACGAAATGATGAGCGTCTGGACGCATCCAGCGTTTGAGCTGGTGCTCCAGATAGGCGGCATTGATCGGGGGCATGAGCGTGCCGTGTGATGAAGTGAAATAACGTGGTCGCGAGGCCTGCTCGCTATTGAAGCAGGACCCGCTCGGCGTCCTTGCAGTGCGCCCGGCCCTGGCGGCGCCGACTTGTCCACACTGCGCGGTTTCGCCGCTCGACCCGCCGCCCGCCTTCGCTAATCTCAGCCCCGGGGTTGGGGGCTGCCATGAGTCTATTGCCGCACGTTTGCGCGCCGCTCTTCATTATATTGGCGATTGCGACGGCCACGCCGGCCGCCGCCGTGATCAAGGGCACCTCGTCCTCGCTCGGCGCCTATACGGTCCGCCTGGTCGGCGGCCATTACTGCACCGGCGTCGCCATTGGCCGGCGCCTGGTCGTCACGGCCGCCCACTGCGCCGGCCGCAGCATGCGCGCCGGCGGGATCGGCATTGCGCGCATCTCGCGCAGCGCCGTGCTCGACGACGGCCGCCGTGTCAGCGTGTCGGGCGATGCCGCGATCCTCACGCTCACGTCGTCTTTGTCGTCGAGCGCAGCACCCGTCGGCGAAGGCTCCGGCGAGCGCTTCACCATCGCCGGCTACGGCACCACTGACGAACGCCACCGCTTCTCGTTCGGCGCGCTGCACGAAGCGAGCCTGGTCGCGGCCGAGCCGCGCGCATTGGTCGATCCCAACCGCGTAGGCTCGATCGGCGCCAGCGCCTGCTTCGGCGACTCGGGCGGCCCGGTCATGCGCGGCGGCATGCTGGTCGGCATCATCACGCGCGCCGCGCATCCCTCGCCGCGCATTGCCTGCGGACATCTGACGCGCTGGGCGCCGGTGACGGTGAGCGGCGAAGCCGGCGCGGTCGCGGTGGCCGATGCCGGCATTGCCGAACCGCGCGGCCGCAAGGCGCGGCGTCACGCAAGTCGGACACAGGAGACCGAGGCCAACGTCAGCCTGTTCGGCAACTGGTTCGCGCCGAAGGTGGAAGAGCGCCGCATCAAGCGCCGCAAGACCGCAATGCGGTAAGTGTCACCTGTCCCTACCTTTGAGAGGGAAAGGCGCTGTAGGGAGCGCATAGACCAGGTCGGCCAGCACACCGGAGATGGCCCGCCTGACTACACTCAATCAGCATTATCGGTGCCCGCGCAGGCGAGCATCGCGTAAGCATTTAAAATATCTGCTGCAGCGCGACAATCGATAGAACAACGACTCCAACACCCGCTATAATTGTGCCATACTGAGCTCCTAGCGGATGCCGAAACACATTCACCAACACAAATCCAAACAAGAGGGCGAACAAACCAGCGCACGCAATAATTGCAGATGCATTCATAATCTAACCCTTTGGGGCGGACATGTCTGAGACAAAAATTAAACAATCCAATAAACGCCTCGCCTTATTCCTTGACGGCACATGGAACACTGTAAGCGACAACACAAACGTTTGGCGGCTGAGATCCTTAATTTGTTCTTCAAGCGAAGATGGCCGCGAGCAAAGAGCTTACTACAGCACTGGACTCGGAACGAAATTTGGAGAGCGCATTCGTGGCGGCATGTTCGGAAGCGGCATCGACACTGCAATCACTAGCGCATACGAATGGCTAGTCGATAATTATGAAGAGGGAGACGACATTTTCATCTTCGGTTTTAGCCGCGGCGCCTACACCGCTAGAAGCCTGTCCGGTTTCGTTTCGACATGCGGCCTACTGAAGAAAGGCTCCCCACTTGGCGTAAATCAAATGTACAAGCGGTATCGTCGGCCAGGTGAGCCAACAATACGGTCAATGATTGCCGATGCTGACAAACCGGGCACGAAGCCACTCGATTTTGAAGACAAATGGATCGTAAAACACGCGCGGCCAGTCCCCATAAAGTTTATCGGCGTATTCGACACCGTCGGCGCACTCGGCGTTCCGTTTCCCATCTTGCGAAAGTGGAAGGGCTCGGCTTACCCGTTTCTAAATACCGGCCTCAGGCAAAACAACGAGTACGCGTTTCACGCCATCGCGATTGACGAGCACCGAAAGGCATTCGGCCACACCATTTGGACGAATCAAGGGGCCACGAACGCCGCGCCTCGCCCAATCGTAAGAACAGAACAGCGATGGTTCGTTGGCGCGCACGCAAACGTCGGCGGCGGATGCTTCGACGATACACTTGCGCAACTGCCATTTGAATGGATAACGAAAAAAGCTACTGCGTTGGGCTTATCGTTTGACAGATTTCCGCTAGAGCCAAACTCTCTTGCAGGGCCAATCTCTGATTCCTACGCCGCGTTCATGTCTGGCTGGTATAGACCACTGACGCTGTGGAGACGACATTACCGCCAGATCAATGTGCCGCCGCCCGAAGAAGGCCCCGGGGTTAAGAACATCAATGAAACGATCGATACCTCGGTATTTGAGCGATGGCGCACCGACGAAAAATATAGACCGCCGAGCGTAGAGAGTTGGGGCAGAGCCAAGAATGTCGACCCTGCCAAATTCATGACTTCAGTCCGCGCCGACGATCCCACTATTTCGGTACCAGACTAACACTCCTGTAATCGATGCCCCGATATGCACGCGATCTATTGCGCAAACAAGCCTGCCGTCACGCCTCTCATGCGAAACGTGACGGCAGCATGGCACGTTCTCCTCAACTCGCCGCGAACTTCATCAGCTTGATGGCGTCGAAGTCCTGCACGCCGCCGCCGACGCGCTTGGTCGTGTAGAACAGCACGTAGGGCTTGGCGCTGTAGGGATCGCGCAGCACCGAGACGCCGGCGCGGTCGACCACCAGATAGCCGCGGTTTAAATCGCCGAAGGCGATCGACAGCGAGTTGGCTGCGACGTCCGGCATGTCCTCGGCCTCGATCACCGGGAAGGTCATCAGCGAGGCCTTGCCGCCCGCGATGGCCGGCGGCTGCCACAGGTAGTTGCCGGTCGTATCCTTGAACTTGCGGACGGTCGATTGCGTCTTGCGGTTCATCACGAAGACGGCGTTCTGCCGGTAGCCCGCCTTCACCGCGTAGATCAGATCGACAAGCTTGTCGGACGGATCGGACGCCGGAAACGCGCCGGCCGCGCCCGACGCGATATAGCCGACATTGCCCCAGCTCCACGACGCGTTGGCGACCGTCGTGTAACTCAGAAAGCCCTTCGGCTTGTTGGAGCCGTCGCCGGTGACGAAGGCCGTGCCTTCTTGGGCCGCAAACACCTGCTCGACTTCCTGCGCCAGCCATTGGTCGATATTGACCGCGGCATCCTCGAGCAGCGTCGCGGTCGCGGCCGGCATGGCGTAGAGCTCCATCGCCGGGAACGACAGTTCGTCGAGCGTCGGCGACGCCGTCTGCGTGCGCACGTCGGTCTCGCCGACCCAGCCGACCGCGGGGCCCGCGGTCATGAACGGCTTCTTGTAGACATTGCCCGAGATGGTGCGCACGCCGGCGATCGAACGGATCGGCGAGATCGCGGTGAGCCGCGCGCCGATCTGGGTCTCGACCTCGGGCGGCACCAGATAGCCGCCGTCCGGATTCGACCCGACAATCAGCGCCTTCATTTC
>JANMSZ010000262.1:0-2901 GCA_031389925.1 Hyphomicrobiales bacterium
CGGCTTCTGCAAGGCCGGGCGGCCGCGATAGGGGTCGGCCAGACTGCCTTCGCCGTAGCCGGTGACGAACACAAAGGGCAGGCCGCGCTTGGCGAGAATTTCGGCGACCGGATAGACTTCCTGTCCAGCGAGATTGACGTCGAGAATGGCGCACTGGATGTCGGCGCTGGCGGCGAGCTCGCTGGCTTCGGCGATGGTGCCGACGGCGCCGGCGATCTCGTAACCGATATCGGTGAGCATATCCTCCAGCAGCATACGGATCAGGTATTCGTCTTCGACCACGAGAATACGCGGCGCTGCATTGGCATCGGCCATCGTCTGGATCCGTGTCGCAGAAGGGGAGGTTTCCCCGCGTTCCCGAGCTTACCTAAATCGGCGGGAATGGTGTTAAAATTGAGATGAACGAAGGGCGTAAGCCTATCATGCCAGCACGCACTGAGTCCGACAACCGGCATATGGAATTCCTGCTGACGTTGCGCCGCCGCGGCATCGGCGACCAGGCGGTGCTGCGGGCGATGGATGAGGTGCCGCGCGAGCGTTTCGTCGAACTGGAATTCACCGACAGCGCCTATGCCGACCAGGCGCTGCCGATCGCCTGCGGGCAGACGATCAGCCAGCCTTACGTCGTCGCCTACATGACCGAACAGTTGCGGTTGCGGCCGCATCATCGCGTGCTCGAGATCGGCACCGGCTCGGGCTATCAGGCCGCGGTGCTGTCGCGGCTGGCGCGCGAGGTCGTCACCATCGAGCGCTACCGCACGCTCGCCGAACACGCCCGCGAACGGTTGCGCGCGGTCGGCGCGGGCAATGTCGAGGTCGTGGTGGGCGACGGCCTGGCGGGCGCGCCTGACAAGGCGCCGTTCGACCGCATCATCGTCACCGCCGCCGCCGAGACCGTGCCGCAGGCGCTGGTCGATCAATTGGCCGATGGCGGTATCATGCTATTGCCACTAGGCCCGCACAGCGGACCGCAGCAGATCGTGAAAATCACCAAATCGGCGGCCGGCGTCGAACGCGAAAATCTGATCGCCGTTCGCTTCGTTCCTTTATTGGCCGGGCAGGCGCAGGAATTGTAACGACTTGTTAAGCCTGCAACCTGAAGTCCCCTATGGGGAATCCCGTATTCTTAAAGTCTTATTTACTCACCAATGGTTTATTTCGAACGCAATCTAATTTGTGTACGAGTGAGTAACCACATGCCGCGCCTTAACGTGCTGCCTTATCCGCGTGCATTCCAGCCGAGTTGGCCGCGCGTTGCCGTCCTTGCACTCGCTGGCGTTGCACTCGCAAGTTGCTCGGACTCGGGCCGCTTCGGTTACACCAACAATACCTCCAGCCGTCAGGCGCCGCAGCAGGAAGTCACCGGCTCGGTTGGGCCGCGTTCCGCGCCGAGCACGCGCGTCGTCGCGCAGCCTTTGCCGGCGCCGAGCGCGCCTGCGACGGTTACGGCCAATCAGGGTTATTCGAGCGGCAATGGTTCTTCCGGCGGTGCGCAGGGGCTCGGCGCCTATCGTCCGGCCGCGCCGACTTATTCGCAGCCCGCTGCGCCGACCTATACGCAGTCTTCGGAAATCACCGGCTCGGTGCGTCCGATCGCGGCGCCGCCGAAACCGGCGGGCGAGTGGACCTGGGACGGCGGCTCGCCGGTCACCGTCGGCCACGGCGAATCCGCCGAGCAGATCGCGCGCAAACACGGCGTGCCGTTGACGGCACTGCTGCAGACCAACGGCATCACGAACGCCGCCGCTATTCGTCCCGGCCAGCGCCTCGTCATTCCGCGCTACGTCACGCATTCCGCACCGCAAGCGGCGGCCGTTCCGGCGCGCGCGCACGCGAATGAAAACGTCCATATCGTTGCGCCCGGCGAAAGCCTGATGAGCATTTCGCGCAAGCACGGCGTGTCGCTCACCGCCTTGTCGCACGCCAACAACCTTCAGCCCTCGACCCGCATCGCCATCGGCGATCGTTTGACGATCCCGGGCGGGCGTCCCGCCGTCGCCGCGCGCGCGCCGCAAATGGCGCCGGCGCCGCAGATCGCGCAGCCGCGCTCGGTGCCCGTCGGCGAGCAGGTCGCGACCATTCCGGCCCAGACTGCGCGTCTGGCGACGCCGGAGCCCGCCAAAGCAGCCGAAGACCCGGTCAAGTCGGCCGAACCTGCCGGTAGCATGCAGACCTTCCGCTGGCCGGTGAAAGGCCGCGTCATTGCCGGCTTCGGCCCCAAGCCGAGCGGCGGTCAGAACGACGGCATCAACCTCGCCGTGCCGGAAGGCACCCCGGTCAAGGCCGCCGACGATGGCGTCGTCGCTTACGCCGGCAACGAACTCAAAGGCTACGGCAATCTGGTGCTGATCCGTCACGCCAACGGCTTCGTGTCGGCTTACGCTCATGCCAGCGAGTTGATGGTCAAGCGTGGTGACACGATCAAGCGTGGGCAGGTGATCGCGAACGCCGGTCAGACCGGCAACGTGACGTCGCCGCAACTGCACTTCGAAATCCGCAAAGGCTCGACCCCGGTCGATCCGACCAAGTATCTCAGCGGCGGCTGACTTCTCGGCGCATGATCTGATCCGAAAACCGGTTCCTACTTTTCGGGATCATGCGGCTAGTCCTTCAGCGCCACACCCAGCCGTCCCGCGAGATCCTGCACGAACTGCCAGGCGACACGGCCGGAGCGCGAGCCGCGCGTGGTCGACCATTCCAACGCATCGCGCCGCAGTTCTTCCGCATCGACCTTGATCTTGTAGTGCGCGATGTAGCTGTCGATCATCGCCAGGAACTCGTCCTGGCTGCAGCGGTGGAAGCCGAGCCACAGTCCGAAGCGATCGGATAGCGACACTTTTTCCTCGACCGTCTCGCCGGGATTGATCGCGGTCGAGCGCTCGTTCTCCATCATGTCGCGCG